>JBQTKE010000469.1:0-6324 GCA_052386435.1 Myxococcaceae bacterium | reverse complement strand
GCTGCGCATCGATCACCCGGACGGGCTCTTCGATCCCACCGCGTACTTCCAGCAGCTGCAGGAGCGGTACTTCCTCGTCCACGCGGAGAAGCACTTCTCGGGTCCACCCGAGGACTGGAAAGCCACTGCCGAGGCGCTGACCCAGAAGATCCGCGCGGAGCTCGCCGCGGATCCGCTGAGCCTCCTGCGCCTGCTCTTCTACGTGGTGGTGGAGAAGATCCAAGGAGGCCGCGAGCGCATTCCCGAGAGCTGGGCAGTGGCGGGAACCACGGGCTACCGCTTCGCCAACGGCGTGGGCGGGATCTTCGTCGACTCCAAGAACGAACGCGCCTTCACGGAGATCTACGAGAAGTTCATTGGCCGCGGTGTGGACGTCGCGGAGATGATCTACGAGAAGAAGAAGCTGATCATGCGCGTCTCGATGGCCAGCGAACGCAACGTGCTGGCGCGCGAGCTCAACCGCATCTCGGAGATGAACCGGCGCACGCGCGACTTCACGCTTAACTCCTTGCGTCACGCGCTCACCGAGTTCGTCGCGCACTTCCCCGTCTACCGCACCTACGTGGACAGCTCGCCGGAGCTGGACGAACGCGACACGCGCTACATTCGCTGGACGATCGCGCGCGCGAAGCAGAAAGACACCAACACCAACGCGTCCATCTACGACTTCCTGCAGAGCATCCTGCTGCGGCGCTACCCGGAGCACCTCAACGATCACGAGCGCGCCACCATGCTGCGCTTCGCGATGAAGCTGCAGCAGTTCACCGGACCCGTGATGGCGAAAGGGCTGGAGGACACCGTCTTCTACCTCTACAACCGCTTCGTCTTCCTGAACGAAGTCGGCGGCGAACCGGAGCGCTTTGGCACCAGCGTCTCCACGTTCCATCTGCGAAACCAAGAGCGCGCGGAGAAGTGGCCGGGGGCGCTGGTGGCGTCTTCCACCCACGACACCAAGCGCGGCGAAGACACCCGCGCGCGACTGGTTGTTCTCTCTGAGCTCCCCGAGGTCTGGCGCGACCACGTCACCCGCTGGGCGAAGGTCAACGCGCGCTACAAGCGCTTCGGCGCGCCGGACGCCAACGATGAGTACCTCTTCTACCAGACGCTGTTGGGCGCCTGGCCGATGGGGGACACCGACGACTTCGACGGCTTCCGCAAGCGGGTCAGCGATTACATGCTCAAGGCGATCCGCGAGGGAAAGCTGCACACCAGCTGGACCAACCCGGATGCCGACTACGAGCAGGCGATGGTCCGCTTCGTGGAAGCGGTGCTCTCGCCGGACAACCGCGCGTTTCTCGACGAGGCTCGCGCGTTCAAGAAGCGGTTGGAACGTCCTGGGCAGATCACCTCGCTGGCGCAGACGCTCTTGAAGATCGCGTCGCCGGGGACGCCGGATGTGTATCAGGGTTCGGAGTTGTGGGACCTGTCACTCGTGGACCCCGACAACCGCCGGCCTGTCGACTTCACCGCACGCGCGACGCTGCTCGAATTTCTGCAGCAGGCGCGTGAACGCGACAGGGCGCAGCTGTGCACGACGCTCCAGCAGGACATGACCAACGGCGCGGCCAAGCTCTACGTACTGACCGAAGGGCTGCAGACGCGGCAGCGGCATACGGACCTGCTGCGCGAAGGCACCTACCTGCCGCTCGATGCCGCGGGGAGGGAACGGGAGCGCTTGGTGGGGTTCGCTCGGAGCTCCAAGGACACCCGGTTGATCGCCGCCGTGCCACGACTGATTACCGCGCTGGTGGAGAGCGGCAAGCCGCTCGCGCAGGCCTTCGGCGACACCTGGCTCAAGGTGCCCGAAGGGATGGCGGCTGCGACTTTCCGTGACGTGTTCACCGGGAAGACGCGGCGCGTGAGCAAGCGTGAAGGTGCTTTCGGCATTTCCGCCAGTGAGCTGTTCGAGCTGTTTCCGGTGGCACTGCTCGAAGGGTGATGCTTCACTTTCGCCCGCGTGTCCATCGAGCGAGACGTCTGGCCGGGGCGGCCTCATCCTCAGGGCGCCACCTTTGACGGAAAGGGAGTTAACTTCGCGATCTTCACAGAGCGCGGAGTGCGGGTGGAGGTTTGCCTCTTCGACCCGGAGAACCCCGCGCGGGAGACTCGCCGCTTCGTTCTCCCTTCGGTGACCACCCACGTCCACCACGGGTACGTCCCCGGCCTCCAGCCCGGCACCCTCTACGGCATTCGCGTCAACGGACCGTACGATCCCGAAGACGGCCTTCGCTTCAACGCCAACAAATTGCTGGTCGATCCTTACGCGAGGGCGATCACCGGGAAGGTCGATTGGTCCGGACCTGTGCTCGGTTACCAACCCCAGGTGAA
The DNA here is from genome assembly GCA_052386435.1 of Myxococcaceae bacterium. Lineage (GTDB taxonomy): Bacteria > Myxococcota > Myxococcia > Myxococcales > Myxococcaceae > JBQTKE01. The sequence goes on along the minus strand of JBQTKE010000469.1, from coordinate 3,996 downwards.
GGAAGATCCCGAGCTCTCGTTTGACCTGCGCGACGACGCCGCGGCGGTTCCCAAAGGCGTGGTGGTGGACGACCGCTTCGACTGGGGAAGTGACGCGCCCCCGAACGTCCCCTGGCCGAAGACGCTGATCTACGAGGTGCAGGTGAAGGGCTTCACCATGCGCCATCCGGCGGTACCGCCGGATTTGCGTGGGACCTATGCGGGGCTTGGACATCCCGCCGCGATCGCGCATCTTCAGAAGTTGGGCGTGACCGCGGTGGAGTTGCTCCCTGTTCACGAGTGCGTGGACGAGGGATTTCTCTCAGGCCGCGGGCTGACGAATTTCTGGGGCTACAACACGCTCGGGTACTTCGCGCCGGATCAGCGGTTCTCCAGCAGAGGCTCGCGCGGCGGACAGGTCGACGATTTCAAGCACATGGTGAAGGCGCTGCACGCCGCGGGGATCGAAGTGCTCCTCGACGTCGTCTACAACCACACCGGTGAAGGGAACGAGAAGGGGCCCACGCTCTCGCTCCGAGGAATCGACAACCCGTCGTACTACCGCCTGCGCAGCGACGACCTTACCCAATACGTCGACTTCACCGGCTGCGGGAACAGCGTCAACGTCTTGCATCCCCAATCGCTCAAGCTGATCGCGGACTCGCTGCGCTACTGGGTCACCGAGATGCATGTGGACGGGTTCCGCTTCGACCTCGCGACGACGCTGGGACGCGGCCCCACCGAGTTCGAGCGCACCGCGCCGTTCTTCCAGCTCCTCCATCAAGATCCTGTGCTCTCGCGCGTGAAGCTGATCGCTGAACCTTGGGATCTGGGAGAGGGCGGCTATCAGGTCGCCAACTTCCCCGTGCTCTGGAGCGAGTGGAACGGCCGCTACAAAGACTCGGTTCGCCGCTTCTGGCGCGGAGACGAGAGCCTGATCGCGGAGATCGGTTATCGACTCACCGGATCGTCCGACCTGTATCAACTCGGAGGGCGTCGTCCCTACGCGAGCATCAACTACGTCACCGCGCACGACGGCTTCACCTTGCGGGATCTCGTCTCCTACAACGAGAAGCACAACGAGCTGAACCGCGAAGAAAACCGCGACGGCTCCAACGACAACCATTCGTGGAACTGCGGCGCCGAAGGGCCCACTCCAGACGCGGCCATCAACACCCTCCGGGATCGCCAGGTCCGAAACTTCCTCGCCACGCTGCTGCTGTCTCAAGGCGTGCCGATGATCTGCGCGGGTGACGAATTCGGGCGAACGCAAAACGGAAACAACAACGCGTACTGCCAGGACAACGGCCTCTCGTGGATCGACTGGGAGCTCGACGACAAGCGCAAGGCGCTGCTCGAGTTCACGACGCGGCTCATTCAGTTCCGCAAGAGCCAGCCCGTGCTGCAGCGCCGCCGCTTCTTCCAGGGCGCATTGATCGGCGATTCGGCGTTCAAGGACCTCGCCTGGTTCCGGCCGGATGGACGGGAGATGACCGCGGACGACTGGGCCAAGCCGTTCGCGCGTTCTTTGATCTTCGTGCTCGGGGGGGACGCGATCTCCAGCCGAGAGGAGAATGGCGAGCGAGTCAAAGGTGACACGGTGATGGGCCTGTTCAACGGCCACCATGATCCGCTGATGTTCACGTTGCCGCCCACGCGACTTGGCAACGACTGGGAGCTCGTGCTCGACACCGGAGAGAAGCGGACGTCAGGAGAACGCGTTCCTGCGGGAGAAAAGTTGGAATTGCTCGGACGAAGCATCGTTGTCCTCCGACACGTCACCGCCCGCTAATGTCCGTAGCTCCCGACAGTCGTTGTGGCGCTGGTGCCTCACATGACGCTATAGCGGGCGTCTCGTGGAAACTCCGCTCTGGTGGTGGGTCGCCTTCAACGTCGCCGTGATCGCCGTCCTGGCGATCGACTTGGTCGTGGTTCGTCGCAAGGCCACCACGGTCAGCACCCGCGACGCGACCCTCTGGACCGGAATCTGGATCAGCCTCTCGCTGCTGTTCTGCGCGCTGCTCTGGCGCGTCTTCACCGCGCGGGACGGTGTTGAGGTGGGTGAGGAGAAGGCGCTCGCGTTCCTCACTGGCTACGTCGTGGAGTACGCACTCTCCGTCGACAACCTCTTCGTCTTCCTGATGGTCTTCGGCTACTTCAAAGTGAAGCCGGAGTACCAACACCGCCTGCTCTTCTGGGGCGTGCTGGGCGCGTTCGTGATGCGCGCGTTATTGATCAGCGCCGGCGCCGCGCTGGTCTCGCGCTTCCATTGGTTGCTCTACATCTTCGGTGCGTTCCTCCTCTACACCGCGTGGAAGCTGGCCTTCCTCGCCGAGGAGGACGACCTCGACCCGGAGCGCGGGCCGGTCCTCAAGTTCGCACGCAAGGTGTTGCCCGTCTCGTCTCAGGAGACCGGTGCAGCGTTCTTCACGCGAGAGAACGGCAAGCTGCTGGTCACACCGATGTTCCTCATCTTGATCGTCGTGGAGACCACCGACCTGGTCTTTGCGCTCGACTCCATCCCCGCGATCCTCGGCATCACTTACGACCCGTTCATCGTTTACACGTCGAACGTCTGCGCGATCGTCGGCCTGCGCTCGCTGTTCTTCCTGGTGGCGTCGCTGATGAGCAAGTTCCACCACCTGAAGACGGGGTTGGCGATGGTTCTCGCCTTCGTCGGCGTCAAGATGCTGGGCGAAAAGTACGTGCCTCTGTCGGAGGGCGTGAAGATTCTCATCTCACTGGGGTTCATCCTCGTGATCCTGGTTGGGGCGATCATTGCGTCGGTGTTGAAGCCCGCTCCGCCGCAGTTGGTGAAGGACGAAGACCCGTCGAAGTTGAAGACGTAAGGTGAGCACGACCATGTCCCAGACCACCACCGAAGGCATTCGAGTCAGCGTCAAGCCGGAGTTTTGGCCGGAGCGCTCCTCTCCCGAGACCGGCGCCTTCGCGTTCCGTTACAGCGTGGAGATCTCCAACGTGGGCTCGAAGCCGGCGACGTTGCGGCGACGCCATTGGGTGATCACGGACGGAGACGGCAAGGTCGAAGAGGTCCGCGGGGAAGGGGTGGTGGGAAAACAGCCGGCCCTCGCCCCCGGCGAGCGCTTCGAGTACACGAGTTGGGCGATGCTGCGCACGCCCTTCGGAACCATGCGCGGCAGCTATTTCCTGGTCCGGCCGGACGGTCAGGAGTTCGAGGCGAAGATCGGTGAGTTCGCGCTGACGCAGCCGCACGCGTTGCACTGATCGCCTGACCTCGGAGGACGTGAATGACCTCCTATCTTTTGCTCACGTTGACCTTGGTCACCACGCAGAGCCCGGCCGACGCACCTCGGGCCGATTCCAGCGCGGACGTGACTGTGGGTGAAGAGGACGCTCAGCTGTTCGAGCTTTCGACGCGGGACCCCTACGAAGACGTCACTGTCGACGGCACGCCCGCGGTGCTCCGACGTGAAGAGGTCAGGGCGCGCTTCCTGGAACGCCGAGAGCGCGAAATCGGAAAGAGGTTGGTGGTGGAAGGCTTGGGCGGAGCGCTCGGGATCGCGCTGGGCTCGTGGCTCCCGCTTGCCTACGCCCAATCAGGCTGCAGCACGACCACGTCCACTACCTTGGGCTGTTTTCCAACGTGGATGGCTCCGTTGTTGGGTATTGGCGTGATGCCGTTCACCCTGTTCGCCGCGGGCCGAATCATCGGAAACCCTGGGGCGTACGGCTGGGCCATCCTCGGTTCTCTTCCAGGATGGGCAATTGCCAGTGTCACTTTCTATGTGGTCGACCAATCGTCGGGCGGAAAGATCAACCCCTTCGCGTACGCCGCGTTCTTGCTACCCATCATCCCCGCGCTGATTCTCTTCGAGTGGTCCGGCGGTCGAAACGCGCTGGAACAGCTGGAAGAACAAGACGGCGGGCTGGCCATTCTTCCCGGAGGCCCCAACGGCTCCTTCGGCGCTTCCGTCGTGGCTACTTTTTAGAGGCCCATGCTCGCTCGGCGATCCAAACGCGGCCTGTTGTTGGTGA
>JBQTKE010000468.1:0-8897 GCA_052386435.1 Myxococcaceae bacterium | reverse complement strand
GATCTGGTTCCACAACCACGCCGGCGAAGTAGCGAAGCCACCAGCTCCCACAAAAGGGCTCGTACCCTTACCCTCGCGTGCAGGTCCCATCGGTTCAGATTTAAACGGGCGCTCGGAAGTTAGTGAGTGCCAACCAACTCACTAACTTCGATGAGCCCGTGGATTTACCGGTGGCAGTGTTTCGTCGGCGATTCGCCAAGCAGTCAACGCGCAGCGCGGTTTCCTACTTCTTCAAGCTCATCTGGCTCTCGTCATCGATCGGTTTGAGCTGGACCGCCACTGTCTCGCTGGACGTGGGCGCACCCTCCAATTCACCATCCACCGCCAGCGCGCTGCACGACCACATCTCGGATGCCTTCACGAGACGACCCGGGACCTGCGCCGACGCGAACGAGAAGCTCTGCGCCACGCCGTCCTTGTACCAGGTGATCCGATACGAGACCGCGTCCGCATCCGGATCCTTGGCAGGTTCGACGATTTCACAGGAGAGCACTTCGCCCGCGACCGGCTGCTGCGGATTCAAGCGAACCGCGACCATCCCCGGCGCCGTGTTGCGAATGCGGTCTTCAACATAAGCCGCGACGCTCGACTCCTCGCCGGCATGCGCGCGGACCTCGCAGCGCCACACGTCGCCGCGGCTCGTCCTCTCCGAAGAGATGCGAGTCGGGTCTTCGCCCGCTGCAACCTGCTTGCCATTGCGAGTCCATTGATACGAGTACTGAACCCGATCTCCATCTGCGTCCCCCGAGTCCTTGCTGACACGGCAGAACAGATCCTCGTTGGTGCCGGGCGCATCCGGCTCCAACACCACCGAGGGCGCGGTCGCGCGTGTGTTCTTCACAGTCACGTCGACAGCGGCGCGAGCAGAGAGCGCCACGCCGTCGTCGGTCCATGCCTCGCAGCGCCAACTCTCACCCTTGCGAACCACGCCCGCTGGCAAGGTGTTCAGCTCAAGGCCAACGTTCGCGGCAGCCCCATTGCGCAGCCACGCGTAGTGCACGCGCAGCGGCTCCGCGTCGGAGTCCGTGGCAGGCGACTCCACGTTGCACTTCAATGAGACGCCAATTCGCGGATCCGCGGGAGAAAGAGAAACCTTAGGCACCGGCGGAACCGAGTTGCTCGCGCGCAGCGACACAGTCGACGCCGGTCCTTCGCGCTCGCCGTCGAACGCGCGGACCGCGACGGAGATCGCATCGCCGTGATGGAACGTGCCCGCGGGCAACGTGTCCTCCTTGGCCGTCACCGGAAGCCCATTGCGCAGCCAGCTGTAGCGATACACCAGCTTGTCGCCATCCGGGTCCGTCGAAGCCTGAGTCACCTTCACCGTAGCGACCGACTGCGCGGTGATGCTCTCGGACGAGAACGCAATTTTCGGAGCGGACGGCGCGGAGTCCTCCACGTCGCATTCCGCGGCCGTCGTCACCCCTGCTTCGACCGAGTCCTTCGGAGTCACCGCGACGCGAACGAGGTCGTGCTTGCGCGTATCCCCTGCTCCGAGCGCGGTACGCCCTTTCCAGTTTGGCATCGGCTTTCCATTCACCGTCCAGACGTACTCATACGAGATCGCGTCGCCGTCGAGATCGGTCGCTGGCGCGACGATCTGCGCGTTGATCGCAGCACCCGCAGAGACCGGGCCATTGCAGAGACTGACCTGAGGCGAGGTCGGAGCGGTGTTGGCGATCTTCACCTCCGCGCGCGCCACCGGCGACTTGGCCATTCCATCCGTCGCCACCACTTCCACCGTCCAGACATCGCCGCTGCGCAGTGAGTCCAAGTCGTCGCCGCGAATACCAGAAGCCTCCAGCGAGAGCGCCGGCTTACCGTTGCGCTTCCACTCGTAACGGTAGGTCACCGGATCGCCGTCGGGATCCACAACGTCCGTCACCACCGCTCGCAGCCCGGAGCCACGCTTGGGAACCTTTGGAACCAGCGTAACCGACGGCACGGGAGGCGCTGCATTTCCAATCTGAGCGAGCGCGCGCGCCGGAGGGCCCACCACTTCGCCATCATTCGCCCGAACAACCACTGTCCAGCGCTCGCCCTTGCGCACCCACTTGCCCGCGAGCTCCGCCTGCGATTCTGGGAGCGGCTGAGGCACGCCATCCTTCAGCCACGTGTACCGATACGTGAGCGAGTCCTTGTCCGCGTCGGTGGAAGCCGTGCGAACCACCGCTTTCATTCCGGTAAGCAGCGTTGGTTCAGCGGGCTCGATCGCGATCTGCGGAGCAGTGGGCGGAGCGTTCTCCACCTCCACCTCCGCCGTGCCCGCGATCCCTTCGAGCGTTCCGTCCGTCGGCGTGAGCGTGATGCGAATGCGTTCGTGCTTCACCACCTCCGCTTCCGTCAGCGCATCTCCCGTCGCCTTCGCGACCTTGCCATTGCGAGTCCACGCGTAGCTGTACTTGATCGCGTCCCCATCGACATCCTGACTGGGCTGCGCGATCACCAACTTCACCGGCGCACCCGCGCGCGGGCTGACAGGGTCAAGCGCGATCGACGGAGCCGTTGGCGCGGTGTCCTGCACCACCAACTCGGCCGTTGCAGAGGGACCCTCCGCAACGCCGTCCGACGGAGTGACCTTCACCTGCCACTTGCCGCCCTTCTTCACGTCGGTAGCGGAGACGAGATCGCCCGACGCGCCAGGAGATGGCTTGCCGTCGCGCGTCCAGACGAAGGCGTAGCGAATCGGGTCACCATCCACGTCGGTGGCAGCCTCGCTCACCACCGCGCGCAGAGGCTGTCCGGCTCGGAGAGGGTTGGGCGACAGTGCGACCTTCGGCGCGAGCGGCGCGGTGTTCTGAACTTCCGTCTGCGCCCGCGCGCCAGGACCCCTCGCTTCGCCGTCAAACGCGAAGACTTCGACCTCGACTTTGTCGCCCTTGTGCAGCAACCCCGCGGGCAAGCTGTCTTGAGTCAGCGGGTGGTTGCGAACCTCGCCGTTCACCTTCCACTTGTAGCGGTAGCGCAACGTGTCCGCGTCGAGATCCGTCGCAGCCTTCGTGATCACCGCTTTGATCAACGTTTCACGGCGCGGCGTCTTCGGCTCGAGCGCAATCTCCGGCGCGGTCGGAGGCGCGTTGCCGACCAGAGCATTCGCCTGCGCAATAGGACTCTCCAGGGTTCCATCCAGCGCGGTGACCACCGCGGTCCAGCGCTGTCCCTTCTTTATCGTCGCCGCGGGAACTTCAGCCTGAGTGATGCCGCTCGACTTGCCGTCGACCAGCCACAGAAAACGATGGGCGACGTTCGAGCCGTCCGCGTCGACCCCCGGCTTCACGAGCTCCACCTTGAGGTTGCCCTCACGCGTGGGGGCCGCCGGCACGGCTCGCACCACCGGCGACGTAGGCGCGGTGTCTGAGATCACGCGCTCCGGACTGCGAAACGCACGCGAGCCCGCCCTCAACTCGAAGGCCCACTTCTCACCCTTCTTCGCGGTCCTCGCCGGAAGCTGCTTCAGCCCCGCGAGCTCCGTCTTCACCTTGCCGTCTTTCCACCACTGAATGTCAGGCGTGGGTTCAGACGTACGGTCGACGGAAACAAACTGCCACTGCGCCTGCAGGCTGTCGTCGACAAACGCGGCGGGCGGTTGAATGACGAGCGACGTATAGCGTGCAGGATTGGGGAAATACCAACCGCCGTGCGCTGCGTCGCGGCCACTGCCGCTCCAGAGCGCCTTGGCCGCCACCGCCTTGCCCTTCTTCTCTGACTTGAGCGCGGTGAAGTCACCTTCGGGCGTGCCGATGAAGACCACTTGCTCTTCCTTCTTGAACGCCGAGATGAACGGCGTGCCGCTGGCGCGAGAGCCAATGTTCATCGGAAATCCCGCGAGCGGCTTGCCGGTCCGGCTCAGCGCATGAAGCTTCCCGTCGGTCGTGGCGGTGATCAGATCCGGGCTGCCATCACGATCGAGATCGCCCACCGACGTGCCGGAGACGATGGTCGGACCGAGCGCGACAGGAAAACCAGGAAGCGCCTTACCGTGTCCGTTCGCCACGTAGAGCGAGCCGTCCGACGAAGTGACGATAATGTCCAACGCGCCGTCGTCATCAATGTCCGCGAGCGCCGGACCGCCATAAATCCCCATCCCCGTTCCAAAGGGAAAGCCCTTGAGCAGCGCGCCGCTCTCGTTCGCCGCATAAACGTTGAAGTCCTTGGACGACGCAATCACGTCGACGTTTCCATCGCCGTCGACATCGCCGAAGGCCGGTGAGCCCGTCACCGCGCCGTTGGCCTTGAAGGGAAAGCCCGGCAGCGCCTTGCCGCTCGGATCAATCACGAAGACCGTCCCGTTCTCCGCGCCCACCGCGATCGCCGCGGTTCCCGCGAGATGGCCCACACTCACCGGCGACGTCAGCGGCGCACCGAGCTGAAGCGGATAGTTCGCGAGCTCCATTCCCGACTTGAACGCGTGAAGTTTTCCGGAGCGATCTCCTTGCAGCAACTCCGGCTTACCGTCACCGTCCAGATCCGCGAACGACGGACCCGCGACGGCACCTTCCTCGAGGAGGCGCGGGAAACCTGGAACCACGACGCCGTCTCTGACCAAAAACAGCTTCCCACCGCTGGTGACGAAGGCGATAGACGCGTGTTTGTCGCCACTCAAGTCCGCCGCGGCGAGATCACCGACGACCTTCTCTTTGTTTGGAACGTCGAACGGAAAACCCTTCGGCGCCTTCCCGTCCTCGCAGAACGCCTGCACGCGGTTACCGGCGCCGACCACCGCACAGACCGGCCCGGGACCATTCAGCTCCAACACCACCGCGGATCCCTCTACAGGCGCGCCCAACTTCTTCGGAAATCCACTCAGTGGAGCCGCCCAGACTGGAGCGGAAGTGAGCAGCAGGGTCACGAGAGGGAAAGACCGGCGCATTGGACTCACCTGGAGCAACGCAAGCGACGACAAGAGGTGAGAAACAAAGCAACGCGCGCGCCCGCGCCAACTGCCCGAAGTCCGGGGTCAGCACCGAACCGGGGGGCGGGTAAAAAGGAACCGCCTCGCAAAATTCGTCGGTCATCCCCCGGTGATTTCAGCCGGATGTCGGGAAGCTGCGGGGATTGTCTTTGGAAAGACCGTGCATAAATCCTGACCGCTGTTCACCTTCAACCACGGAGTGTATTTATGAAGCGGTTCGTACTGAGCGCAGTGACGGCAGCCTGTCTCTTTGGCGGCGCCGCGTTCGCCGAAGAAACGGTCGGCGAGAAGGTCAAAGCGACCGGTAACGACGCCGCGCGCACCACCAAGAAGGCCGGCCACGACGTCTCCGAAGCCCTCTGCACCGGAACCAAGGCCGAGTGCGCCAAGGAGAAGGCCAAGCACAAGGGAACTGAAGTGAAGGACTCGGCGACCGATAAGGCGTCCGAAGTGAAGAACAAGGTCGACTGACGGGGTCAGGCTTTACACTCTTACACTTTGCGGCACGCTCGTTGCTGTGACGCCGAAGATCGCCGCGCCATCAGCAGCGTTTCAACCTTCCGCGATCCCGTGATTCGCGATGCGTGGGGCGTCAAGCCCTACGCTTCCGCGATGCTGACGCCGTTCACCCTCACCGGAGTCTTCGGCGCGTCATTCCCATCGGTGGGCGTGGTTTTCTCCGCGGTGAACCTCCCCTTCGAAGCGCGCGTCGGAGAGCAGGAGAATGGCACGCGTAGGCACCGACGCCACCAGGGCCTATTCTCCAACCGTGTGGGACCCTTACGAGTCGCCGAGCTGTTCGAGTAACTGCATCGCGAGCTAGACGGGAGCTCCGCAGTGGAGCTACGTCGCGAGTATGGCCTCTTTCACACTGGAAGCATCCCTACGCGCGGGACTCGTTGCGCGCGAACTCTCACTCCCAGCGCCAGGCGTCGCTCGAGTCCTGGAGCTGCTCGACGGAGGAGCCACCGTGCCGTTCATCGCGCGCTACCGCAAAGAAGCCACCGGAGGACTGGACGACGCGGCAATTCAGAAGATCCACACCCACGTCGAAGTCGTCGACGGACGTGAAGCGCGACGTCACGCGATCCTCGGCTCGCTGAAAGTGACCGGAGCGCTCACGCCGGACCTCGAGAAGAAAGTCAAAGCCGCCACGACGCTGACCGAGTTGGAGGATCTCTACCTCCCGTTCCGGCCCAAGCGCCGCACGCGTGCGCAAGTCGCAAGAGAACGAGGACTCGAGCCGCTCGCGCAGAGACTGTTGAAGATGGAAGCCCAAGCCCCCAGCAGAGAGGAGCTGGCGCGCCCCTTCATCAATGCCGAAAAAGACCTACCAGACGTCGAATCCGAGATGGCCGGAGCGCGCGACATCGTGGCGGAAGTCGTCGCCGAACGCGCAGAGCTGCGAGCCGAGCTCCGTCGCTTCTATCGAGACAACGGCGAGCTGACCGTCGACGTCGCGCGAGGAAAGGCGACGGCGCCAGAGCTCGCGAAGTTTCAAGAGCACGTCGGACGCAGAGAGCGAGCGTCAGCCGCGCCCTCTCACCGAGTGCTCGCCGCCGAGCGAGGTGAAGCCGAAGGCCTTCTCAAGGTGAGCATCGAAGTCCCGCGAGACGAAGCCCTAGTCCGAGTGCGCCGTTCCATCGTCCGAGGCAAACCCGCGCCGTCGATCGCCCGAGAGTTGGAAGGCGCGTTCGAAGAAGCCGTGGATCGTCTGCTGATGCCATCGCTAGAAGCAGAGCTGAGACGTGCGCTCAAACAACACGCAGATGAAGAAGCGATCCGAGTCTTCGCGCAGAACCTCGAAGCCCTGCTCCTCGCGGCGCCACTCGGAAACAAGTCCGTCATCGCGATCGATCCCGGCCTGCGTACCGGATGCAAAGTCGTGGCGCTGGACGCAAAGGGCGACGTGAGGGCCCAGGCGACCATCTATCCGCACACCGGAAGCGAAGCCGAAGCGGGCACCAAGCTCGCAGCGCTGATCAAGACACACCCGCCCGGAGCGATTGCGATCGGCAATGGAACCGCCGGCCGCGAGACCGAAGCCTTCGCGCGCAAGCTGCAGAACGCCGGAGCCTTCCCGAAAGAGATCAAGATCCTCAGCGTGAGCGAAGCCGGCGCGAGCGTGTACTCCGCCTCCGAAGTCGCGCGAGACGAGCTCCCCGACATGGACGTGAGCCTGCGCGGAGCCGTGTCGATTGGACGCCGCTTGCAGGATCCCCTCGCGGAGCTCGTGAAGATCGATCCGCGAAGCATTGGCGTAGGTCAGTACCAGCACGACGTGGACCAGACCGCACTCGGTGCCTCATTGGATCGCGTCGTCGAAGCCGTGGTGAACCGAGTGGGCGTGGATCTCAACACCGCCTCCCCCACCCTGCTCCGCTACGTCGCCGGCTTGGGTCCCGCACTCGCGAAAGCCATCGTGGCCTACAGAGCCGAAGAAGGCCCCTTCGCCAAACGTGCCCAGCTCAAGAAAGTCCCGAAGCTCGGCGCGCGCGCCTTCCAACAATGTGCGGGCTTCTTACGCATCCGAGGAGGCGACGAACCGCTGGACGCGAGCGCCGTCCACCCCGAGCGCTACGACGTCGTCGCGCAGATGGCGAAGGACTTGGGCGTTCAACGCGGAGCGCTCGTCGGATCCGCGGAACTCGCGTCAAAAGTGCAGCTCGCCCGCTACGTCGATCCCTCCGCGGACGTAGGCCTGCCCACGCTGCAAGACATCGTCGCCGAGCTGAAGAAACCCGGACGAGATCCCCGCGCCGAATTCACCGAAGCCGGCTTCGACGCCGCGATCACCGAGATCGATCACATCAAACCCGGGATGATCCTGAACGGAGTCGTCACCAACGTCGCCGCCTTCGGTGCCTTCGTCGATCTCGGCGTGCACCAAGACGGTCTCGTCCACGTCAGCGAGCTCGCGCACCGCTTCGTGAAAGACCCCGCAGAAGTCGTGCGAGTCGGAGACCGAGTCAACGTGAAGGTCCTCGCCGTGGATCTCGCACGCAAACGAATCGGTCTTTCCATCAAAGCCACCCAACCCGCGCCGGCCACGACCTCCTCACACCGCCCGGAGCGAACGCCCTTCAACGCGCCACGCCGAAGCTGAGCACGGTCCCCGCGCTAATGGCGGCTTGCCTTTGTATTAATATCGTAATACGTATGTAATACATGGGAACCCGAACCGTTCGGCTCGATGAGGAAGCGGAACGTCTGCTGAGAGAGATCCGCCGCCAGACGGGTACCACCGTATCCGGAGCACTCAAGCATGGGCTCGAGGTGGCGGCACGGGAGCTGCGCGAGCGTTCCGCCGCGCGCCCATACGACATCTACCGCCAACTCGATTTGGGCAAGGGTGGTTACGCGAGAGCACCGGCGCGAAAGGCGAAGCAAGCAATCCGTAAGCTCCTACTTGGCGATCTGCGGAAATGATCCTGGTCGACACGGGTCCGTTGGTCGCGCTGTTCGATCCGAAGGACACAGACCACGAACGGATGGTTACGACGCTGAAGAACATCTCGAAGGCCCTGACGACGACGGTTCCCGTACTGACCGAGGCATTCCATTTGCTGGGACCGGCAAGCGTCGGCTCAACGGCGCTGCGCGAGTTCGTCCTCGAAAGAGGCGTGATGACGTGGTTCATGTCAGAGCGATCATGGACGCGCGCCTTCGAGCTAATGGAGCAGTACAGCGATCGTCCAATGGATCTCGCGGACGCTTCGCTGGTGGCCGCGGCCGAAGAGCTTCGTACGACGAGCCTGGTCACGCTGGACCGTGGAGATTTTTCGACCTACCGGGCGAGGTTTGGTCGCAGCCATCGGGCGTTTCGGGTGCTCGATCCGGCCTGAAAAAAAAGAACCAGTTGCGTTGGACAAATGCTTATCGCCACCTCTCGAGGCAAAGGTCGTAGCTGATCTCTCCCCACCGGTTCCAAGGTGAGCCCATGAACGCAGGACTACCGAAGCGCGCGGTGGCTGAGGGCGTAGGC
>JBQTKE010000467.1:0-8594 GCA_052386435.1 Myxococcaceae bacterium | reverse complement strand
CGGCGCCGAGCAGCAGAACAGGAGAAGAATCGAGACCGCGTCGCATCGAGAAAGGACGCGGACTCTGTCTCTTCGGCCAGTTCATGCGTGTTCGGGCCTCGCGCAGAAGCTCAAAGGTGACGCGGCGCATGGAGCTGATCACCCTGCCCGACCACGCTTGATAATTCGCGCGATCTTTTGGGTTAGTGAGTGAACAGGTACTACCCCCCCGCAAGTCGGTCCTCACCGTAAGGCCGCGCGAGAGACCAGCACTCATCGATTCGCTGCGGTGGACCGTCCAGCGGGCGCGGTCACCGACGCATTCGCCGCGATCAGCGTGTTGCTTATCAGCATCGCCACGGTCATGGGACCGACGCCTCCCGGCACCGGCGTGATGAACGCGGCACGCTCGCTGGCCGCGCCGAACTCGACATCGCCCAGCAGCTTGCCGTCCTTCGTCCGGTTCTGACCGACGTCGATCACGGTCGCGCCGGGTTTCACCCACGCGCCTTTCACCAGCTCCGGCACTCCCGCGGCGACAACGAGAATGTCGGCCTGCGAAACTTCAAACGGGAGATCGCTCTTTCGGTGGCAGATGGTCACGGTCGCATCCGCGGCCAGCAGCAGCATCGACATGGGCTTCCCCACGATGTTGCTGCGTCCCACGATCACCGCGCGTTTTCCAGTGGGCTTCACTCCAATGCTCTCGAGCAGCTTCATGCAGCCATACGGTGTGCAAGGCCGCAGCGACGGCAACCCGAGCAGCAGCTTTCCCGCGTTGACCGGGTGAAACCCATCCACGTCCTTCGCGGGGTTCACCGCGTAGAGCAGCGCATCGGCGTCAAGGTGTTTGGGGAGCGGAAGCTGAATGAGAATGCCGTGGACGTCTGCCCGTTCGTTGAGCTCGTGGACCTTGTCCATCACCTCGCGCTGAGTGACGGTCTCCGGCAGGTGGTACTCCCACGAGTTGAACCCCACCTCGACCGCGGCCTTCTTCTTGGAGCCGACGTACAGCTTCGAAGCAGGATCTTCTCCCACCCGGATCACCGCTAGACCCGGGGTGAGCCCACGCGTGGCCCGTAGCTGTGCGACCTCCGCCGCGATCTGAGAACGAACCACCGCGGAAACCGCCTTGCCATCGATGAGCTGTCCCATGAGGCGCGGCATCTTAAACGAAATGCGCCCTCTCACGCATCACTCGCTCGACGTGCTGAGGCGGCCGTTGTTATTGTCCGGCATGGCTCGCGAATTAATTGATCTGCACATCCACGTCGGCGGCGCGGTGGCGCCCCACATCCTCTGGTCGATCGCGCACCAGCAGGGCTTCAAGCTCCCTGTCAAAAACTACTTCGAGTTCGTCGAGCTCATCACCGCCCGCGGCGACAAGGTGAAGAGCCTCGATGAGTACCTGAAGATCATGCACACCTGGACGGAGAAGATTCAGAGCTCTCCGGCCGCCCTCGAGCGCTCCATTTACGAGGTCATCGGCAAGGAGTACCGCGGCAGCCGAGTCACTCAGATCGAGCTGCGCTTCAACCCGATGAAGCGCAACCTGAACTCTGAGCTGGACCTGGACCACATCATCCACGCCGCGCTGCGAGGCATGGACCGAGCGGTGCTCGAATACGGCGTCCGCGCGGGCCTCATCTTCTGTCTGGCGCGCGAGTTCGATCACTCGCTCAACAGCATCATCTTGGAGAAGGCGATCAGGTATAAGACCCGCGGCGTCATCGGCATTGACCTCGCCGGCACCGAACGCGACGCGATGGAGCTCAAGCCGGAGGTTGTCGCGAAATACGAGGACCTCTACGAACGCGCCCGCGCCGCCGGCCTCAAGACCACGGTGCACACCGGCGAGACGCGAGGCACGGGCGCTGAAGGCGTCATCGCTGTGGTCGAGAAGCTCAGGCCGCACCGGATTGGTCATGGCATTCGCGCCGCCTACGACGAGGTGGCGATGAAGCTGCTCAAGGAACGCGACGTCGTGCTGGAGCTCTGCCCCACGTCGAATCTTCAGACCAAGGCTGTTGAGAACATCCAAGAGTTCAAGCACATCGTGCAGACGTTCTGGGACCGCGGCGTGAAGCTCACCGTCAACACCGACGGTCCCTACCTGCTCGATACGGACATGCGCACCGAGGTCGATCTGGTGGAGCGCGAGGATGTGCTCACGCCCAGGCAGATCGATCAGACGCTCGCGTGGGCGCGGCAGTACTCATTCATTCCGCCGCTCTAGCCCAATCCGCTTTTCCTCGTTACAGCCCACGTTCGGAGCGCGTCTCGACTAGAACTTCATCAGTCCAAACAGGGATCGCAGCGTGCCTTCTGCGTCGCGTACGAAGCGGTTCTTGTCGTCCAGCACGTAGCCGCCCAGGATCGCGGTGATCGCCTGCTTGATGGTCCGCGACCGCGGCGGCGTCAGCAACAACTCCGGAAGCTCGCTGTCGTACCAGGTGCTCACGAACACGCGGAACACGCTCACCGCCTTCCTCACCACTGCGGCGAAGTCAGTCTCCCAATCCACTTTCTCGCCCGAGAGCTCGCGCTCCACGCACTTCGCCGCGCAGAGACCGGACTCCAGCGCCAACATCACGCCGGAAGAGAACACCGGATCGAGGAACTCACTGGCGTTTCCAGCGAGCGCCCAGCGCGGACCGTAAAGCCTCTCCACGGACGACGACCACCCTTCACGCCGCTCCGTCTTCATCACCGGGACCGCCTTCGCCAGACGCGGACCGGCGTTGGGATCCTGCGCGATCAGCGCGAAGAGCTTCTCGCGATCCGTCGCGCCCGGCGCTTCATCGAAGACTTCTTTTTTGGCGACGATGCCCACGCTGGTGCGGCCATTCGAGAACGGGATGATCCACATCCACGCGTTCTTCGGGTGCACGCAGACCCAGATGTCCCCTTCCGCGCCACCCTCGGGACGGAGATCGCCTTCGACGTGCGTGAACACCGCGACGCGCGGATCCAGCTTGGCGTCCTTCTCCAGCTTGAGGAGCTTGGGGAGCACGCGCCCGTAGCCGCTGCAGTCGATCAAGTACTTGGCGGAGATCCGCGAGCGCTGCTCCGTCTCCGTATCGGTGACAAACCCCATCACGCCGTCCGCGGAGAGCTCCACCGAGTCGACGCGCGTTTGATAGCGCAGGTCCAGGCCGTTCTGGCGCGCCGCCGTCGCCAGGGTCTGATCGAAGTCTGCGCGAGGCACCTGATACGTCTGCGTGCGCTGGCCAGGGAACACATCCGCGAAGGCGAACCGTTCACGAGCCTTGTCGCGGAGAAACAGCGCGGCCTCTTTGACGATGTATTTGCGCGCGACCACAGCGTCGAACAAGCCCGCCTCTTCCAGCAGATCGTTGCAGCGCGGGAGCAGCGACTCGCCGATCTGAAAGCGGGGGAAGGTCCCGGCCTCCACGCACACCACGCTTCGGCCCTTCCGAGCGAGGTACGAGCCACTGGCACTGCCCGCGGGGCCACCGCCGATGATGAGGACGTCGGTCTGAGTCATGTTCGGGCTTCTACCTGACCTGGGTCGAAGTGCCGAACTGTCGGTGCGAAAGTGGAACACCGCCGCGGATTGGGAGCATCCCTGGTTGTCTGCTAATTCACAGGGTGTGACAGCCCGATCCGCGATCGTCCTCGTGTTTCTCGCTCTCAGTGCCTGCGCCACCACGCCCAAACCTGCGCCCATGCTCGATGCCGACGGCGATGGCGTGTTGGACAAGGTGGACGAATGCCCCGACGTGGCGGAAGAGTCCGGCGGTGACGGCGATGGCTGCCCCGACGCTCCACAGATTGTCCTCGAGAGCGGCAAGATCGCCATCCGAGGCAAGCTGCTCTTCGATCTGAACTCCTCCGACCTGCTCGCCAAAAACGCCAAGCTGCTCGACTCGCTCGCCGCGCTGCTCAAGCAACACGCGGAGCTCAAGCACGTGTTGATTGAAGGGCACACCGACGACACCGGCACCGAGACGTTCAACCAACAGCTCTCAGTTCAGCGCTCGGAACGGGTAAAGCAGGCGCTGATCACGCGAGGCATCGAGGCGCAGCGGCTCGGCATCAAAGGCTGGGGCAAGAGCAAGCCCATGGCGCCGAACGACTCAGAGGCAAGTCGCGCGCGAAACCGCCGCGTCGAGTTCGTGCTCGGCGAGTAACGTCACGGGACCGCGTCAAGGCGCAGCCTGCCGACCTTCTTCCCCATTGTGTGGAACGTCAGGGCCCAGTGTAGATGCCGAGCGCGCCGACCTTCTTCCCCATTGTGTCGAACGTCACGAACATCTGTCGGCCCGCACCGCTCCTTGCGAAGTGAATGTCCGTGACCGGAACGTTCCCCAGGTCCTCGCCGAAGATGGAGAGGCCGTAGCGCACAACCTGGCCATTCTGAATTCGCGAGAGTCCGCCGCCCCACTGCGACCCCACCCAGATGCTGCTGTCGAGCGGATCCGCCGCGACCGCGGACGCATTGGGCGAGACCAGCTCATTGCGCAGGTATTCCAGAACCTGCCCTGTGCTGGAGACGTGGACGACGCCACGCGAGGAGGAGCTGACCCAGAAGGTGCCATCACCATTTGTCGCTGCGCCGTTCACGAGATCGTCGACTCGCTCAGAGGGCGTTGGATACGTACGACTCACCGGATCCGCGCCGACCCTGTCGGGCCAGAGATCCCACTGGTAGCTGGCCTTCCCCTCCGTGTCCTCTTGTCCCTTCCAATAGCCACGCACCGGATCCGTCAGCCCCAAGCTGTTGTCACCGAAGGTGAAGAGCGTGCTTCGGATCCAGCCACCGAAGAAAATGTTGTGCGTGTTGGGATCGAGCGCCACGCCTCGGTAGTCCGCGGTGAGAAGAATCAAGCTCCCCGTGCGCGTCTCATCCTTCCAGCCGTTCACCGCGGGATGCACGTGCTCCATCACACCCGAGCACGACTGATTCCCGTTGCAGGTGTTGTCGCCGGTATAACTGGACAAGCCCATCGCGAAGCCATGGTTGGAGCCGAACCACAACCGGTCCACCGCCTTGTCCCAGACGATGCGGAACACGGAACAGAGCTTCTCCCGTCCTTCAGGTTCGTTCGGAGGAGCAGAGGCCGGGCCGCTGAAAATGTCGTAGTGCACGACGTTGATGCCAGTGGGTGTGAGCGTCACCTTGTCCGCATCGCCGCTCTTGTACATGGAAGGCGTGGGGAGGGGCCCGTCCCAGTTGTTCTCGCAATCCCACTCGCCGGGCTGCGGCGGACGACCTTGATACCCGACGAACACAGTCCCCGCGGGGCCGCCCGTGACCGCGATCACTTTCAAATAATGCGGCGCAGGCGCATCGGCGCCATCCGGCATGTAGCCATAGGGATGGAGCCCGTCCGCCATCGTGAAGCGCTCGAACTGCGTCGCTCCGGCGCGGCGAAGGAACAAGCCGTCCTCACCGCCAGCGACCCAGAGGTTCCCGCCTTCGTCCGTGCTTACACCGTAGAGATGGAGCGGCAGGCCGTCCTGCGGACCGAGGAACGTCCAACCGTCCGGCGTGGGGTACGTCGGATACGTCTGGCCGCCGTCGAACGGCTCAGGCTCCGGCCCGGCATCGCGCGGAGTCCCAGCGTCGGGCGGGATCCATGGAAGCTCACCCGCATCGCCGTAGAGAACAAGACCCGAATCCGGTGGCGCCGGGACCTTCGTGCCGCCGTCCTTGGGCCTGCCGCCGTCGAGCTCCGTTACGGGATCCGTCGACGACTCCCGGAGACTTGCGCTGATGAAGGACTCGCCGCACCCCGCCCAGAGCGCCCCTCCCGCCACCACCACCCAACTCCAACCTGCACAGCGCATTCATGCCTCCGAGAGCAAAGGTGGGATTGCAGGCGACGGGCCAGCCATCTGTTCACCAGCGCGCGGCTCAGACGGGCAACACTCCAGGAGGCCAGTCCCGGCGCGTGAACTTTTTGCCGCCAAGGTGGGGAAAAACTTTCCGTTCTCGCCGGCGGCGCGAGGTAAACGGCGCTACGTGTATCGCCTCCTTCGTATTCTGATCTTCCTGTTCCCCGCTGAGACCGCGCATCACCTGGGCATCGCCGCGCTGGCGCTGTTGGGAAAGCTCACGGGCCTCTGTCGAATGCTGCGGGCTCGGGTCATGAAGCGCGCGCCGCCTTCGCTGAAGTGCACCATCGCGGGTCTCTCGTGCGAACACCCCATCTGGTTAGCCGCCGGTCTGGATAAAGACGCGGTCGCTGTGGACGGACTCTTCGCACTGGGCTTCGGCGCGGTGGAGATTGGGACACTGACGCCGAAACCGCAGCCAGGAAATCCTCAGCCGAGGCTCTTTCGAATGCCTAAGCACAAGGCGCTGATCAACCGCATGGGCTTCAACAACGGCGGAGCAGCTGCCGCGGGTGAACGACTGAAGCAGAGGAGGTGGCACCCCGCACCCCTCGGCGTGAACATTGGGAAAAACAAAGACACGCCGCTGGATGATGCAGAGAACGACTACGTGAAGTGCGTGGAAGCGCTCGGCGAGGTCGGCGATTACGTCGTCGTCAACGCGAGCTCCCCCAACACGCCGGGACTGCGCCAGCTTCAGGAACCCGAGCGATTGACGGCGCTGCTCAAAGCGGTGCGAGCGCAGGTCCGCAAACCACTCTTCCTCAAGATTGCACCTGACCTCTCGCCTGAGGCCGTCGATGCCGCGGTCGACGCAGCGCTCGCCTGCGGACTGGATGGGCTGATCGCGACCAACACGACCGTCGAACGCCCGTTCCCTCACCCGGAAGCCGGAGGCCTGTCAGGCGCACCGTTGCGAGAGGTGTCGACCGAGATCGTTCGACGCGCGTACCAACGATCCGCCGGGCGTTTCCCGATCATCGGAGTAGGAGGGGTCTTCAGCGCGGAGGATGCATACAAGAAGATCCGCGCCGGAGCGTCGGCCGTGCAGCTGTACACGGGATTTATTTACGAAGGACCGGGCATGGTCTGGCGACTTCTGCCAGAGCTTGCGGTCCTTCTGCGCCGCGATGGGTTTCAGGACATCGCCGATGCGATCGGGGCGGACGTACCGCGAGAGCCAAGCACCGCTCGGTGCCCTACGAAATAAACCAGGCGCGATCCGAGAACTGGGCAGCTCCTCGTCTAAGACCTTCCTTAGCTTCGCGCAGTCTTCGACTTCGCCTGTCCCTCCACCAGGAAACGTTAGCGCGGCAACGCTTCGAGCAGATCCCGCACCGCTTCCCTGCGCACATCACTGCCCCTGTCCGCCTTCGCTTGGAGAAACGCGACTTTTTCATCGGCGCTCAGTTTCTCAAGCTCCTTCGACAGCTTCACTGTCTCGGCCTGTACTTGTTTGACCTCGTCAAACGCCCTAAAGAAGCGACCGGTGCGGATAAAGTCGGGGTGGATCGCTCCGGAGAGAGCTCTGTTCAGACGTTTCGCTGCTGCCTCATCGCCCTGAACCCTCTTCAGCTCGCGCTTCATCGCTCCGCGCGCGTCAGCCACGATGAGGTCGGTTGCCACGTTCTTCAGATCCGACGGCAAAGCCAGCTGGTCGAACGTCTTGAAGGCTTGCACGACCGCATTCATTTCCCGGTCGGGGCCGAGACTCGAAAGTGCCGCTTCAGCCTTTACTTTCAAGTGGGCCTTCATCGCCTGGTCAAATCCGTAGGTGTGCATCCCAAGCCCTTCAAGCTTGGCTTTCACCGTCGAGTAATGCTCTCCCAGCTTCCCTTCGGGGACCTTCGTGAGATCTCGCGCGAGGTTTTGGGGCTGGAGCGACTCAAACTCTCGCATCGCGTGCTCGGCCGAGGCCCTGCGAACGGAACCCTGCGGTCCGGCGTTGTCGAGGATTGACTGACGCAACGCTGCCACGTCGACGCGCCGTTGCTGGGCCTCGACGAATGACTTGAGGTACTCGTCGGTCACCTGGGGATTCGGCTCCTCTCGGGGAGCAGCCGCTTCCGGTCCGTTCAACGCGCGGGCGTTCGCGCCCGGATCCGTCGATTGCGAACGGGCTGCGCTCTCTCGTTGCTGCTCCCGGAGCGCCATCCGCTGGGCGGTGGTCATGCCGCTGGTGTCGGTGGCAGCTCGGGTAGGTGCCGGCCCGCCGCCGTTCGGAGGCGTGGTTCCCGGACCAGTCCCAGCCGGCGCAGGTGAGGAACCCTCGCCAGGGGCGCGACGCAGACGCCCCAGGGCGCCGCCAATGCCGGAGAAGACCCCCCCCACGAGCACCCCCGCGGTTCCCCCCACGGCTCCGCCCTGAACCCCGGCCTCTGCCGTGGCACCAATCCCCTTGGCAACTCCGTTCTCCCAGGTCTCGCTGCGGGTCGCCGTGTCCGTCACGCCCACCGCTGTCCCCTGGGCTGTCCCTTGCACGAAGTTTCCCCGCGCAGTGGTGAGGAAGGATCTCTCCCCTACCGGCGCCGTACCGGCTGACGTCGCTTGCGGAACCACAGCGGTACCGGCGGGCGCGGAAGCGCCAGGGACAGCCACCATGGGCGCTGCTCCTCCTGGCGCCACGGCGACACCGGCGGGCGCGGAAGCGCCAGGGACAGCCACCATGGGCGCTGCTCCTCCTGGCGCCACGGCGACACCGGCGGGCGCGGAAGCGCCAGGGACAGCCACCACGGGCGCTGCTCCTCCTGGCG
>JBQTKE010000466.1:0-16068 GCA_052386435.1 Myxococcaceae bacterium | reverse complement strand
GTAGGAAAGTGAAGCCAGCCGCGACCGCCTTTTTCGGCAGCACGCGCTGACCCTCCAGCACCATCGTCGACATTTCACCCAGCGCCACCTTCAGCGCGAACGCGGGAGCAGGAAGCACCGCGGGACGATGGAGCGCGTGCCCCAGCTGACGGGCGAACTCCTTGTTCGTCACCGCGTCCGGGCTGACAAAATTCACCGGGCCAATGAGCGTCTCATTCTCCAGCGCGAACAGGAACAGACGCACCTCATCCTCAAGGTGAATCCAGCTCATGTATTGATCACCCGACCCCATCCGCCCACCGGCGCCGAGCTTGAAGGGCAGCAACATCTTCTTGAGCGCGCCGCCATCCGGGTGAAGAACAATCCCCGTGCGCGCCAGCACCGTGCGAACCCGCGGAAGCGGCTCAGCCGTCGCGGCCTGTTCCCACGCGCCACACACCTCCGCCAAAAAGCCCGTGCCAGGAGGACTCTCCTCGGTCAGCTCCTGCTCCTCGTGCACGCCGTAGTACCCAACCGCCGATCCACTCACGAACACCCTGACCGACGGCGTCGTCGCGATCGCGCGAGCAAGAGTCCGAGTGCCATCGACGCGGCTGCGCAACACCCGTTCCTTGTGCTCGGGAGTCCAACGCTCCGAGATCGGCTCACCCGCCAGATGAATCACCGCGTCGCAGCCATTGAGCACCCCCTGCTTCACCGGAGCCGAGGCATCAAAGAAGTCCGCCTTCACGCCCGGCGGCAGCTGCTTGGTCACCAGCTCCGGCTTGCGGACCAGCGCCAACACCTCGTGGCCTCTGCGCGCCGCTTCCTTCACCAACGCCTTGCCAATAAGCCCCGTCGCACCCGTGATCGCGATCTTCATGGCCGCGGTTGTACAAGTCGCGACAGACGTGTGCTCGGGATCTTTTTCGTATTGCCTGGGTTCACGCCTCCCCTTGGGCTATCTCCGTTCGGCCATGGACACTTCAGTCGCATTGATCACAGGTGGATCGCGAGGAGTCGGACGTGCGTTGTCCCTACGACTGGCCCGTCGCGGAATGGACATCGTCGCGACGTACAGGAGAGATCACGCCGCCGCGGAGAGCCTAACGAAGGAGATCACCGCGCTGGGCCGACGTTGCACCACCGTGATCGCGGACCAACTCGACCCCGAGACCCTCAAGCCGGTGTTCGAGCGAGTAGGGAACGAGCACGGCCACCTCGATGTCTTCGTCGCCAACGCCGCGTCCACAGCCTTCCTTCCGCTGATGGAGACCAAGCTCCACCAGATGGACAAGACCTTCAACGTGACCGTGAAGAGCTTCCTCTTCGGCGTTCAGCTCTCCGTCCCGCTGATGAAAGATCGCCAAGGACGCATCGTCGCCGTGTCCGGAATGGACTCGCGCATGCCGTTGCCCTTCCACGGAATGCTGGGCGCGATGAAAGGCGCGCTGGAGATCCTGGTGAAGTACCTGGCCGCCGAGCTGGCCGGAGAAAAGATCCGAGTCAACGCCGTGAACCCCGGCTACATCGACACCGACTCTTCCCGCTTCTACATGGGCGAGGCCTTCGCCGAGCTTGAGCGCAACGTCGGGAACGTGGTGCCCGCGGGCCACGTCGCGAGCGCGGATCAAATTGCGCGGCCCATCGAATGGCTGTGCAGCGAAGACTCGAGCTACGTGAACGGCCAGACCCTCGTCGTGGATGGAGGGCTCGAGGTCAGCTACGGGATGGCGTTGGCCTCCACACTCACCCAGCCTTCAAAGCGCTGAAGAAAAATGCGCGCGCTGGTCACCGTGTACTTCTGGAGCGTCTTCGCGCTGACCGCGCCCGTCCTCTTCCTGCTCGGCGCGCTCCTCTTCCTCCTCACCGCGCCCTTCGATCCCGACCGCCGCCTCATCCACGCGTACATCTGCCGCGTTACCTTCACGTACCTCAAGATCGTCCCCGGCTGGCGCGTGCGCATTCAAGGACGCGAGCTCCTGCCCAGGGGTCCTTGCGTGATCGTCGCCAACCACCAGTCCATGGCCGACATCCTCGCGTGCATGGGTCTGTTCCACCCGTTCAAGTTCGTGTCGAAGGCGTCACTCTTCGGCGTCCCACTCGTCGGTTGGATGATGACCCTCGCGCGCTACGTGAGCGTGGAGCGCGGAAAAGCCAAGTCCACCTACCGAATGCTCGAGTCCTGCCGCTTCTGGCTGCGGCGCGGAGTGCCCGTGCTCATCTACCCAGAAGGCACCTACAGCGGCGGCCGACAGATGCTGCCGTTCAAGCGGGGCGCGTTCGTGCTGGCGATTGAAGAGCAGGTACCATTGGTACCCGTCGCGCTGCGGGGCACCTCAGAGATTATCTTCGAGGACGGTCCCTGGATGAACCCGCGCGCGAAGGCGAAGGTGCAAGTGCTGGCGCCGATCTCCCCCCAACAGCTTGGGAGGGATGAGGAGGCGCTTTCCAACCACGTCCGCGCGCTCCTCGAAGCAGTGCCCTAAGCTCCCTTCCCCTGCCTGCTCCTCCCTTAAGAGAGAGCCCTTAGGAGAGAGCCCTCAAGAGAGAAGCACTGGCTCACTCGCCCGGCTGGCGAGGTGGGCACGCGCGTATCCCTGCTCCAGCGTGCGCACGCGTCGCCGCACTTGCAGCCTCCGACTCATCAGCGAGTCAACCGCCGTTCCTGACGCAGCGTCGGTCTGAGTGCGCATCGACTCGTCCATCGTTCCTTCGACAACTCCCGAGATCTGTCGGGTGAGCTTGGACATGACCACACCTCCTCTTTTGCAACAGAGAGCGCGTGATCCGAATGCCGCGAAGCGGTGATCACCTACCGGGTCCGCTCGGGTGGGACGCTTCCCTGCCAGGCGGGTGGGGCCCTCCCGAACTGCTGCGCGATCTGAGAGGCTTGGGAACGCAATGGCTGGGCCGATCCTTGGAATCGACTTCGGAACCACGAACACCGCGGCAGCGTGGTTCGACCGCGCCGGCAAACTTCGCCTCGTCCCGATCAAAGAGCGGGTCTTCACCCTTCCTTCCGCGATCTGGTTCCCTTCAGCAGACGCGGACAAAAGCATCATCGGCGCCGCGGCGCGCACGCAGATTGTCGAAGACCCCAAGCACACCATCTTCAGCTCAAAGCGTTTCCTCGGCCGTCGCTATCAATCCGAATACGTCGCTAAACACCGCGAACGCTTCGCGTTCGACATCATTGAAGGACAAGACGGCTACTGCTCCATCCTGACCTACGGCCACGTGAAGTCGCTGACCGAGCTGGCGTCGCTGGTGCTCAAGCAGATCGTCAACCACGCCAACCACGCCGCGGGGGAACCCTTCACCGAATGCGTGCTGACCGTCCCAGCCCACGCCTCCGTCCGGCAGCGCGAGGCGATGCGTCAGGCCGCGCAGATGGCGGGGCTTAAAGTTCGGGCGATGGTGAACGAGCCCACCGCGGCGGCGCTTTACTACGCGAACCTGCGCAACCCTGAACAGACCGTCCTCATCTTCGACCTGGGCGGTGGCACTTTCGACGCGACCGTGATGCGCGTGCAGAACAAGGTCGTGAAGGTGCTCGCGACCGGCGGTGACGCGTTCTTGGGCGGCGCCGACTTCGACGAGCTGATCGTCGAAAAGATGGTCGACGAGTTCGAGCGCACGCACAAAGTCTCAATCCGCTCCAACAAGACCGTGATGCAGCGCCTGGTCTTCGCCGCCGAGTCCGCGAAGATCGCGCTGAGCAAGGCTGAAAATGCGCAGATCCGAGTGCCCTGCATCGCGCAGCAGGGCGAAAGCTTCATCGACTTCAACTTCACCCTGACCCGCGCCGCGCTGGACGAGATGGTCTTTCCGCTGATCGAGCGCACCGTCGCCGCCTGTGACGACGTGCTCGCGCGAGCAGGCCTCAAGGTGGAGGACATCGATGAGCTGGTGCTGGTGGGTGGCCAAACGCGGATGCCCGCCATTCGCAAGCGCTTCGCCCACTTCAAGAGCTTCTCCTCGGAGAAAGATGTCCACCCAGAGCTTGGCGTGGCGATAGGCGCGGCGATCCTCGGTCGAAACCTCTCGCGTCCCGCGGGCAGCGGCCTGATGGACGTGTTGCCCATGCCCATCTCCGTGATGCTGCCGGGTGGACGCACCCAAGAAGTCATCGCGGCGAACACGCCCGTGCCGTGCAAGCGCTCCGTCGCGCTGGAGGGCTTGCCGCCCTGGTCCGCCCCGGTGCCGGTCGTCATCTTCGAATCGCTCGACACAACAGCCGTGGATCGGGAGGTCTTCGGCATGGTGCACGTCGGCCCCGAGTGGCGGTTGGGTAAAGCTGAGGCGCCGTCGCTGGAGCTTGCAATAGGTCCCGACTTCTCCATCAAGGCCCGCCTGGTCGCGCCTGGGGGAATGCAGACCGGGTTGCAGATCGTCGATTCGCGCCCCCACGCGGGCACCTGAGTAGCGCTTCGCCGCGCTCATTCACGTCGTCTTGGAAAAGTCCAAGCTCACCCAGCTGGGGGACCTGGGTTGCTCTTCTCATTCAGATGGTGCTGGGCGCCACTTTGGCTCGCCTCGGCGACTCTGACGGGGTAGCGGGCTCGGCCCGCTCCGCGCTTGGGGCGAATCCTCGGAGCGTCATGGGTATCCCGAAGGCCAGACACGCCGCGGCGCCGCCCATGGAGAGAAGCCCGGCCAGGATGTAGGGCACGGGTGAAACCGGGTAGCCATAGCCATAGAGGTATGGGTCGTATCGATAGCCATAGGGAACCGACGGGACAGAGGCCGCGGTGACGAACAGCGCCAACGAGGCGATCGAAAGAACCCCTCCTGTTCCCGTGAGCGAGAGTCCCAAGATTCGATCGCGCCCACGCCGACCCGTCCAAGGGTTGGATCCGCTGGCCTCCTCGCGGCCGGTGGCCGCATTCTCGGTCATCCTCGCGATGAGCTCGGAGGGAGCGAAACGGGTTCGACTCACGTGCGGCGCATCGAGCGCGACCGGTGCGGCCAAAAGAACCATCGGAAGAATCAGGGTCAACATGAAAGGTACTCCTTTGATGCACGAGCACTGAGTGTCAGGGGCAAGTAGCGGAACAAACCGTGCCGTCGCAGTACCCGGACTCACATTCATACGATTTGGCGCAAGGCACACCCGCGGGCAGGAGTCCTCCGCAGACCCCAGGATTGTTCGCCTTCAGGTCTCGTCCGGTGCACGCTCCCGAAATGCAATGTCCCATCACGGTGCAGGGCTCTCCTGCACGACCCACCGGGGCGCAAACCCCTCCTATGCACTCGAGGAACTCCTTGCACTGATCCCAGAACAGGTAGGGTTCCTTCGCTGGAGATACGACGCAGCGCTCGCCTAAGGCCCCGGCCTCGGCGCAGATAGGTGCCCCAGCCTCTGGAAGGATTCTGCAAACATTGCCATCCGTGCAGCTGGTCAGACCCGGCTCGCATGGCTGACTCCTGGTCACCCTCTGAACGCAGCGACCCTCGCGGCAGAAGTGCCCAGACTGGCAGGCAGAGTTGTAACGACACGGACTCAGCAACGTCGCAGGCCGGCACGTGCCTTCGTATCCGCCATCGGCTCGGCGGCAATACATGCCCCGCTGACAGTCGCCGTCGTCGGTGCAGTCGTCCCCGACCGGAGCCGCATCGCAAGTGCCCGTTAGCCCAACGCCACCATCCGGGTTTTTTGCCGCCCCCTTGCAGCCAAGCGGCGCCACGCATCGAACCATCGAACCGGTACAACTCTGTCCGGCTTCAACGACCGACCGGCGCTCGCAAACCTTCTTCACGGCGTCGCATTCAAGATCAGGACGGCAGTCGCCCGACGTCCGGCAGGTGCCTCCGAGCCCCGTCGCGTAGAGGGACGAACAGACATTAGCGGAGCAGAACAGCTCGCTGACGCAAGCGTCGTGAGAATAGACGGTGCAAGCCGCGCCCTGCTCTCCTTTCCGGACACAGACGCGGGGGTTGGAGGACAGGTCGCAGAAGGCGCCTTGGATGCACTGCTGCCCGTTGCAGGGCTGATTGATCGCCAACCTCTCACGGCAGGTGCCGTAAAAGCTCGCGCCCTTCTCGCAGAAGTACTGCGCTCTGCAGGAGACGGTGCAGGACTCGCCTAACCCTGGGAGAGCTTTGCACTTCCCTGTCGATGAGACGCACTCGCCTGATTCACACTCCTTGTTGTTCTGGCAGCTCGCACCGGCCGTTTTGGGGGCACGGCAGATCTTAGTCTCATCGCAGCGCAAACCCGGGTCACAGGTCCCATTCAACTCACACACTTGGTCCACCGCTCCGGCTTGCTGGCAGACTCCACCGCAGACTTCCCCCGCGCAGACTTGGGTTGTGTCCTCACAATCCCGGCTGCTGAAACACCGATCTCCCGTCGAAGCCTTGGGCTCACCCCACAGGCAACCAACGTCCAGGCGCATCTCCGAGTGGTCGCACGTGTACGCTTTCGCCGCGGCGATGCATTTTCGGGCTGCTTTTTCGTTGATCCCGCTGAACCCCAAGCGGATGCCAGCCCCAAGCTCCGTTCCGCACTGAGCTCTGGCGATGAAGCTGACGCAGTCGGCGCGGGTCGAAGGATCCAGCTTCTTGCACTCAATGGACCTATCGCAGTGGGCCTCCGCGAGCTGCAAGCAGTACGAGCCGACCTCCCCGACGACGACGGGATTGCCATCTGGCCCCGTGCACGTACCCTCTGCGCACGTTGAGAGCGGCTTCATGCAGGCCAACGGGCCGACCAAGGACGTGAGCACCAGCGACCACAGAATTTGGTTCATCCTGCCCTCGCTCAACAAAGCCACGCGAGCAGTACGTAGGCACCGGCTCGACCTGGTCGTTCTCACAGCTCCAACCCCAACCGTAGCGCTGGCGCGAGGTAAGGCCGTCGGGTCGCGTCCAGCCGCACCAGGTCCAAGGTCAGCGTCGCCGCAACCCTGAGGTGTGCTCCCCCAATCTGCCACGAGCCCCCGACGCCGAGCTCCCCAGTAGGAAGCGCGCTATCACCCTGCGTGCCAGACGCGCGCGTTGCGGCAATGAGGGCCCAACCCACGCCCGCTTCGGCAAAGAGCTGCCAGCCCGTGAGGCGCTCCAGCCTAGCCAGCCCGAGGACCGAGACCCGATGCAGGGTGGAAGCTTCGAGCCAGGCTCGCGGAGCAACCTGGTAGGACGCGAGCACCCCGACGCGTAGGGGCCCCAGCGGGCGGAGCAGGCCTACCGCTACGCCATACGACAACGCTGGAGCCGAGAGCGGCGCACCGCCGACAAGCGCGCTGACCTCCATGCCCAGTGGTGGCAACGCCGAGCCGTCATCCGCCGACTCGAGGGTCTCGTGCGCGAAGTCCACGGGCACCAAGTCCGCTTGGGCCACGTAGCCTGAGTAGAAGTCGCGCCCATAAGGCCGCGAGAACAACCCGCGCGCGAAGCTTTCCTCGACGGGCCCGCGCTGCGCGGTCTGCACCGGAAAGAGCACAGGGAACTCGCCAAGGTGCTCAGCCTCCACCCGCGCCTCTTCGCCCGCAGAGCGAATCCAGTACGAACGCCGCGCGGGGAGTGACAGCTTCACGCTTTCGGTGACCGCGCGATGGATCTCGACGAGAGGGCGCCCTTGCGAGTCCTCGATGAAGACGCGGCCGTACGGAAGACCGCGGGCCAGGAGAATTGAAGGGCCCTCAGGTGAGTGGTCCACGAGTGGGCGACGGCGATCCTGCAACGGGGCGAGGACGTGAACGCGCATCTTGGAGCGCATCGCCTCCATTCCGGAGAGCGCTGCGGCGAGGAACGCCTCCAGCTCGCTGTACTCCACCTTGCCGTCTTCATTGACGTCTGCGCCGCCGACGAGTCCCGAGCGCAGCGCGTGGCTAAAGACGCCTGCTTGAAGGCGGGACCATTCGTGAACCTCCCCGCTGTCAGTCTGCGCGGTGATCGCGCCGACATTCGGTCTCGCGGAGAGCTGCTCCTTCTCAAGCGTCGCTTGCAGCTCGGCCAAGATACGTGGATCCGCCTGGCCTCGGCTTCCCACCAGCCCACCTGCGCGACAGGCGTCGAGCAGCAGGTGAACGTAGTCGGCGCCCACTTGATCGACGATGCCGGTCAAGAGCGCGGAGCGATCCATCCGCCCATCGAGAAGATTCAGATAGGAGCGACCCGCCTCGTCCACATCTCCATGCCCAACGTAGACAACGAGCACATCAACCTGTTTGCGCTGACCGTGGGCAGCATCGTTCTCTCGGCGGATCTGCTTCACGGCGAGCGCGACCTCTGCCCGGCTGGGAGGCCTCGCTGAGCCCAGAGCGGGTGAGCCCAAGCGCGCCGTCTGCGCATCGGCGAGGGTGAGCAGCGTCACGTCGTAGCCAAGTCGCCCGAGAGTCTCCGCCCAAAGAACACCGTCATCGTCCTCATAACGAAGGGCTGGGAGCGCGGGGTTCTCCGCGCAGTTGTATGCGATTATCATCGCCCGCCGCTCGACTTGTGAGGGTGGGCTCGCCGCGAGCGCAATCGACAGCAAGAACTCTACCATCCACCCCTCATCGCTCCACCCGCACGGATTGGACCCTCAGCGTCGCGAAGCGGCCATCCTCCTCGCGTGCCGCCCGAAGAAGTTCCTCTGGCTTCTCTGCAAACGCCGCCAGCACTCGGAGTGCTCCGGCCCGTCCGGTCAGCGCAAGCGTCAAAGGCAGTGGCGCTTCCCGGCCCGGCGTTCCACTCACCCGGAAGGGGCCTTCCACCCACTCTTCTCCCTCAGTCGAGAATTTGATCGCGACATGTGTTCCCGCGAGCTTTGAGGAAGCGGCGAATGCCAACGCCTCCTCCGGGCCACAATGAGCGCTCTGCTTGAGCTCAGAGAGCGGAGAGCTGCTTTTCGCGCAGAAGATTCGAAGGACTACTTCCCTCGAAGTCTGCGGAGGGCCGCGGGCAGCAAGCTCCAGCTCGCGAGGGAACGAGAGGGTCACCACCGCCGACACCGAGGCGATCGCTGCCGCCGAGGCCCACCAGAACGCCTGGCGTGTCCCCCGGCTGCGCCGGCTCCCTTGGAGCGCAGCATTCAGCCCCGCGTTCTCGAACGCCCGAAGCTCGCCTGCCGACGGTTCGAGCACTCTCCCTGACTCGAACACCCGCAGCGCCAGGGAGACTCGATCCAGGCGAGTTCGGCAGTGGGTGCAGGTCCGCGCGTGCGTAAACAACAACCGGGCCTCTCGAGGTCCCAGGCCTCCGGTCGCAAGGCGATCGTAGAGGCCAGAGGAGGCGTGTCGATTGAGGCGGATCACGATCTAAGCCCCGACGCGATCGGGTGTGCGCGGCCGTCGCAAGTAGGCGCGAACCCCATTCCGTCCCAGAGGATCGGCAGGAGCCCGACAGCCAAGATGCAGGTGATCCCAACCAGGGCCTTCGCGGGCTCACCGTCCTGGTCGAACCACCCTCTGCGCCGAAGGAACTCCGAAAACGCCAGCTTCAGCCGCTTCTCTCGAACCCGCACTTCGCCCCGAGTGAGGCCGAGTGCTTCAGCAGTGGCGTCCTGAGACTGCCCCTCGACGAACCTTAGCTGCGCAAGTCGCTGCTCCTCCGACGGCCGCGCTCCGAGAAACTCGCTCACCAGTCGACGCACTTCCTGCTGCAGCGCAGAGGCCTCCGGGTCGAGAGCGTCCTCCGGCAGGCTCGCGGCGTTGGGTGCGTCGTCAAGGGACACCCATTCCCTCGCCACCTTTCCTGCGGACCGAAAGACATCGACCGCCGCGGAGCGGGCGATGCTGAGCAAATAGGCCTTGAAGGGTCGCAAGCCATCGTAGGTAAGGCGAACGGCGGGCCGGAACGCACGAACGAAGGTCTCCTGGTGGACTGCCTGAAGGTCAGTTGAAGAGAGGCACGTCCGCTCCATGCGATCATCTCCCTTGAGCGCGAAGCCCTTCGCCAGGTACCGCGCTACGTCCGCGGAGTAGGTCCGATAGACCTTCTCCAAAGCCCGCACCTCTCCCCTGCGGTACGCGTCCAGGAGCTGCCGATCGCCCTGCAGAAGAGTCATCCGTTCTCCGTCTCCAACTACGAAACGAGGTGCCCACCCTGGTTGTTGTGACCCTCTTTTTCTTGCGGGCCGTAGCGCTTCCAAAAAAAAGGAAGCTCGGGGCTCCCCCCCCCCCCGCGTGCGTGCGCCGTCTAGCTGAGAATGAACTGGGGTCGCAACCCCACTGGGCGCGGACGTCACTCTGAGCGATTCACTGGGGCTTTGCCCCTGATCTCCGCACGCCCAAGAGGTTGGGCCGCTCACGGAGCCGCCAGAGAAGCTGATCCGAATTTGGGAGCAGTCGATTGTGTCGGACTGCCGTGCGCAGGGTGCATGGTGGTTGAACCTCGAATACGCTGCGTCACGTGTCTGAAGTCGTGTTGGCCACTCTCAATGCTCGGTATGCGCACGCGTCGCTGGCGTTGCGTTACCTCCAGGCGAACTTGGGCCGCCCAGCGACCCTGCGCGAGTACACCCTCAAGCAATCCACCGAGGACATCGCGCAGGATCTTCTGTCTCTACA
Organism: Myxococcaceae bacterium; assembly: GCA_052386435.1. Lineage (GTDB taxonomy): Bacteria > Myxococcota > Myxococcia > Myxococcales > Myxococcaceae > JBQTKE01. The sequence goes on along the minus strand of JBQTKE010000466.1, from coordinate 5,593 downwards.
TCCGCGGATCCTTGGGTTGGGCGTGTACATCTGGAACGTCAAACAAACGACCGCGCTCGTCCGCAGATTGAAATCCCTGCGGCCTGAGCTGATGGTGATCCTCGGTGGACCCGAAGTGAGCCACGAGGTCAGCGGACAGGAGATCGTGCAGCTTGCCGATTACGTGATCACCGGCGAGGGAGAGATCGCGCTAGCACGGTTGTGTCAGTCCTTGGTGCGAGACGAATGCCCCAAATCAAAGATCATCCCTGGCGAGCTGCCGGACATGGCGACGCTGACGCTGCCGTACGCGCTCTACGACGAGACAGACATCCGCCAGCGCGTGATCTACGTCGAGGCTTCTCGCGGCTGTCCCTTCCGTTGCGAGTTCTGCCTTTCATCGCTCGATCAATCCGTGCGCGATGTCCCGCTGGATCGCTTTCTTCCAGAGCTTCAGAGACTCCTCGATCGCGGCGTTACCCAGCTCAAATTCATCGACCGCACCTTCAATCTGAAAGTGGAAACGGGAAGGGCGATTCTGCAGTTCTTCCTGGAGCGCTACCGGCCTGGGATGTTCCTTCACTTCGAGATGATCCCCGACCGCTTGCCCGCGCCGCTGCGTGAGGTGATCGCCCAGTTCCCCGCGGGCGCCCTCCAATTCGAAGTCGGCGTGCAGACGTTTGACGACGCCGTGTCGAAACGGATCAGCCGCCACCAGAACCTGCCGCGGTTGGAGGACAACTTCCGCTTCCTGCGCGACCAGACCGGAGTCCACGTCCACGCGGATCTGATCGTCGGTCTTCCAGGCGAGACACTCGAAACCTTCGCTGCCGGCTTCGATCGATTGCTCGCATTGCGTCCGCAGGAGATCCAGGTCGGAATGCTCAAGCGCCTCAAGGGTACGCCGATCATCCGCCACGATGCACAGTGGGGCATGCGCTACGACCCTGAGCCTCCCTTCGAGATCCGCGAGACGTCGGTGTTGAGCCGGGAAGAGGTCCAACGCATGCGCCGCTTCGCCAAGTACTGGGACGCCGTGCACAACAGCGGCAACTTCAGACAGACCGTGTCGCTGCTCCTCCCGTTCCAACCCTTCCTGCGCTTCACCGACTGGCTCCACGCGCGAGTCGAGCGAACCCATTCCATTCCGCTCGATCATCTGACCGAGTGCGTTTTCGAGTTCCTGTTGGAGCAAGGCCACGCACCCGGGGAGCTTGGACCGCGCCTCCTCGAAGACTACCTGCGACCCGGAGGCCGCCGCGTCCCGCCGTTCCTCAACGTCTTTCACAAAGCGAAGCCGAGAAAAGTTGATCGCGCGCTTCCCGCAAGACAGGCGCGGCACCTCGCGTGAACTCGGCTAGGCGTCACGTGCCAATCCGCCGCAGCGCGATCAACGGCGCATCCGACGCGCGCTGTGCGGTGAGATCCACCACGCAGTCGAGCATCCAGTCATCCGTGCCGTCGGGTGCGAGAATCTTCTGCCTCGCTGTGTAAACGCGTGGCGCGTCTTCGCTGAGGAACGTCTGACTGGGAAGGCGCGCGCGAGGCGTCACGTCGATCGACGCATGGGTGGTGGAGTACTCCGCGAGCTCTTGCTCAAACCGTGTCTGACTCCAGTCGGCCGCGTTCTCAATCGAGCGCAGCGCTTCCTCGTAGTCCTTGATCGCCAGCGCGCGCAGCAGCCGATGCAGCTCACTGCGGACGCGCGCCTTGAACGCACGTGGTGAGGTCTTCGGATCCAACGTGACCACGCGTTTCGCCTGACGCTCGGGCTGGGCTTCGCGCGTGACCTCCGCGTCCGGCGACGCCAACCGCTCCCACTCGTCGAGCAGACTCGAGTCGACCTGTCGCAGCTCCGTGCGCAAAAACGCAATCACGTCGTCCACGCCTTCGGTGCGCTTCGCCTCCGGCACGTTCTGAACCAGCGTCTTGTACGCGTCGGAGATGTAGCGCAGCAGCACGCCTTCACTGCGCGGCAGCCCGTACTCACGCACGTACTCACCGAACGACGCGCACTGTTCAAACATCTCGCGCGCGATCGACTTGGGCCGAATGTTCTCCTGCCCAACCCAGGGGTGCTGGCGCGCGAACTCATCGAACGTCCCGTAGATGAAGTCGCGGTGCGGCTTGGGCCACTCCAACTTCTCCAGCTCCGTCATCCGGTCCGCGTAGTCCATGCCCTGGGCTTTGAGCTCCGCCACCTTTTCGCCCTTGAGCTTGTCGAGCTGCGCGTAGAGCACCGTCATTGGGCTCTCGAGGATCGACTCCACCAGCGTGAGCACGTCGAGCGGATAGGTTTCGAGCGTGGGGTCGAGCTTCTCCAACGTGTTGATTAAGTAGAGCGAGAGCGTGTGATTCAAAGAGAAGTCGACTTGCAGATCCACGTGCACGCGCAGGTGCGCGCCAACTCCGCCCTGACGCTTCACGTGCTCGACAATCCCGGCGTGCAGCAGAGAGCGCGTGAACGTCGCGGCCGTGTTCTTGTGCTTGCGCCGCGTGTAGTCGTTTCCGTGCGAGCGCGAGATCAGCAGGAGCAGTTGCTTGTACCCCTCACGCTGCCAGCCTTGCAGCAGATTCAAAATCATCCCGTGCGACACGGAGAAGCGAGACTCGAGAGGCTCGGGCGTCTTCGTGAGGAGACGATCAAACGTGGCGCGGTCCCAGTGCACGTAGCCCTTCTGGGGCGGCTGTTTCTTGACGATCTTCTTCCCTGCGGCCTTCTTCTGCTCCAGACGCAGGTTCTCGATGACGTGCTCCGGCGCCTGCGCCACCACGCTGCCGCGATCATCGAATCCTTTGCGTCCCGCGCGACCGCCAATCTGCAGAAAGTCACGGACCGAAAGGACCGCAGTCTTCTCGCCGTCGAACTTGCAGAGCTGTGTGAACAGCACCGTGCGAATGGGAATGTTCACGCCTACGCCCAACGTGTCCGTGCCGCTCACGACTTTCAGCAAGCCGCTCTGCGCCAGCTTCTCCGTGACCAGCCGGTACTTCGGCAGAAGCCCCGCGTGGTGCAGTCCGATGCCGTGCTTCAGGAAGCGCTGCAGGTCCTTCCCGTACGGTGTGTCGAACCGCGCATCGAACAGCGCGACGCGGATCTGCTCCTTCTCTTCCTTCGAGCAGAAGTTCACCGACATCAGATTTTGCGCCTGCTCTGCCGCCGCGCGCTGAGAGAAGTTGACGAGATAGACCGGGTACTTTCCTGCCTTGAGCAAGTCCTCCACCGTCTCGTGGAGCGGCGTTTCCATGTACTCGAAGTCCAGCGGGACGGGACGTTCTCCGCTCTTCACCTCCGCGACTTCGCGTCCGGTGAGCACGCTCAGACTCTCTTTGATCGACGTGAGATCGCCCAGCGTGGCGGACATCAACAGGAACGTCGTGTCGGTCAGCGCCAGCAGCGGAACTTCCCACGCCGCGCCGCGCTCCTTGTCCGCGTAGTAATGGAATTCGTCCATCACCACGTAGTCGATGGACTGCGTCACCTCGCGCAGGGCGAGATTGGAGAGAATCTCCGCGGTGCAGCAGAGGATGGGCGCGTCGCCATTGATGCTGGCGTCGCCGGTGACCATGCCCACGTTGCGCGCGCCGAAGAGCTCGCAGAGCGCGAAGAACTTCTCGTTGACCAGGGCTTTGATCGGACACGTGTAGAAAGAGCGCTTGCCCTCGGACATCGCCTTGAAATGAAGCGCCGTAGCAACGAGCGACTTGCCGGATCCGGTGGGCGTGGCGAGGACCACGTGCTTGTCCGCCAGCAGCTCGAGAATCGCCTCCTCTTGCGCGGGGTAGAGCGTGAGCCCTGCCTCGGCGGCCCAGGCGACGAAGTGGGTGAGAATCTCGTCAGCAGTGGGCCGAGGTGCGCCGGGTGTCGGCAGACGTGCGGCGAGCGAGGGGCTCGCCGGGGCCGGAGGGACAGTCTGGGCTGCGGTGAGCATTTCCCCGCCGCTTAGCAGGTCCTTCCCCCTCAGAGATACGATTTGGGCCTGTGATTTACGTTCTCCCGGTCGGCATTGAAGACGCCACCGTCGACCGAGTCCCCACCGTCTCCATCGGCATCGCGCTGCTCTGCGCCGGGGATTTCTCCTGACCTGGGTGCTTCCTTCCCATCCGGAAGGCGTGCACGACGCGACGCTGCAGGAGATCTTCAGCTACTGGGAAGAGCACCCGTACCTGGAGGCGTCTGACCGCTTCAAGCATGAGGTCCTCAACCCGCGCGCCGTGGCGATGTTGGAGGACCTTCGCCAACAGGCCGTCGCGCAGAAACGCGTTCCGGACGAAGACACGCTGAAGGTGGAGCAGGCGCGCTTCACGGTGATGACCGATCACGCGGTGAAGGAGATGGATGAAGGCGCGATGCGCCGCTTCAGCCTCGTCCCGGCGCGGGGGTTGAAGCAGTTGGGTTGGCTCACCCATATGTTTCTCCACTTCGGGTGGATGCACATTTTGGGGAACCTCTTCTTCTTCTACTTGGTCGGTCCGCTGCTCGAGGACGTGTGGGGCCGCAAGCTCTTCACCGGTTTCTACTTGTTGGGCGGACTCTCTGCCGGCTTCGCACACTTTTGTCTCGATACCTCCTCCACGTCGATGATGGCCGGAGCATCGGGCGCGATCGCCGCGTGCATTGGCGCGTTCACGTTCCGCTACGCCGCCCGGCGCGTGGAGATGGGGTACCTCATCTGGATGGGCGTCCGCATTTGGCGCGGCACCAAGCTTGTTCCCGCCTGGGTGTGGGGCGGCTTCTGGTTCGTCTCTGAAGTGATGAGCTTCCTGACCACCGACGGAAACTCCGGCGTCGCGGTGATGGCGCACATGGGCGGGTTCGCGTTCGGCTTCGCGCTCGCCGTTGGTCTCAAAGTCTCCGGCGTGGAGAAGAGGGTTGGATCCGATGACCACGCCGGTGACCGAGATCATGTCGCCTGGCGTCATCTGGTGCTTTGAGGAGGATGACGTCGAATCGCTGATCCAGCTGATGGAAGACGAACAGATTCGCCGCGTCCCCGTGATGAACGCGAAGCGGAAGCTACCTTCGATCTGCTAACTGCCGCACGATCTCACCAGGGCATTGGCGCACTTTCTGATGACTCGTTGTTCTGCGTGCTTTTCGCCCGCCGGAAGATTCGAGAGCGTTTCTGCAATCCGGTCGCGGCTGAAAGTCTGCACCGCAAGGTTCATGTGAGCGCAGAGCAAGGACGCCGCCGACACTCTCACCTATGAGCTCAGACCGGAATGAGGTGCAGTTGAGTCGACGGTCGGAGGGGAATGGTCTACTCCTCGTCCATGGGCCGGATTCTCGTCACGTCATCTTCTGCCGCTGCGCGCCTGAGTCAGGCGGAGACTTGGCTGCGTGCGCGCAAGACCGACGAGGAACTACTGCTGGTCGGCGGAAGCGTCGATGGTGTCTCGGATCTTGCGCGGAGGATGACCGCGGAGAAGGGCGCCACGTTCGGCTGGCAGCGTCTGTCGCTAAGACGGTTGGCTTTGAGACTGGCGGAGCGCGGACTCCACGAGCAGGGTCTGACCGCAGCGACGCCGCTCGGGCTTGAAGCCAACCGTCTTAGCGACAGACGCTGCCAGCCGAACGTGGCGCCCTTCTCCGCGGTCATCCTCCGCGCAAGAT
>JBQTKE010000465.1:0-5460 GCA_052386435.1 Myxococcaceae bacterium | reverse complement strand
GCCGAGGGGATGTTCAAGCTTGGGGGTCTGCGCAAGCGCCCGATCGCACCCGATGCGAAGGACCTCCGCTACAAGCTGCAGCGTCCGTTCAAGCGCGCCCTCACGGGCACGGACCTCGAGGCCGACGTCGCGCAGCTCTTCGAGACGATGCCCGGGCTCGGGCTGCGCCTGAACCTCGGCGGCGGCGCCCAGGTGATCGGAGGACCGTGATGGAGGAGCAGGCGATTCCGTGCGAGCGCCCCGGACTCACCGGGTCGATCTTTCTCGAGGAAACGAAGGCGCTGTCGCGTGGGGCGCGGGAAGGGGCCATTTTCGACGCCATCGCGGGCGGCGCGGTCCCTTCGTTCACCCACACTTTCGCCGAGGTCGCCCTCATCCATGGCGAGCACGCCGGCGCCGTGCGCGTTGCTCTCGATTACGCGGCCATCGGCACCGACAACGACTTCGTGCGCATCGCGATGAGTCCGATCACCGCGCAGCGCCTGGCCGACCAGTTCGGGTACGTGCTGCCGACGAGGAGCATCGTCGATGCCATCTACCGAGCGGCGGTCGTGAAGCTCGCGCCAAGCCCGCTCCCTCCCGGTCCGCAGATGATGAGCAACGACTACTACCGACGGCACCACGAAGCTGTCGAGAAGCAACGCGCCGGTCGCGGCTGCGGCACGCTGATCGCCGGTCACAAGAAGGACGTCGTCGTCACCAAGCGCCTCGTGGCGCGCCCCGACCGCGTCGCGATCTACGGGTGGCATCGACTCGACGGGCGACCAATCCAGCCGCTGAGCCTCGTGCACGAGGCCCGCTACGCCGACTACAGCCACGGCGTGCGGTTCCTGCAGGCGACGATGGTCGTCGAGGGTGTCAAGCGTTCGATTGGCGACGTTGTTCGCGATCCCGAGCTGTGCGGCCTCGCGAGCGACGAGGGACCGCTCTCCACGATGCGCGTGGCCGCACCGTTCTCGTAGTCATCGACGACCGCGTCAGTCGGTGTGGTCGTCCCCGGTCCCGCCGCGGTGCTTCTTCACGTTGAGGGCCTTCCATCGCAAGGCTGGATGCTCGCGCAATGCAGCCTCCATCGCGGCATCGGCGGTGAGAAGCTCAGGCGCGATCTCGCCGCGGTCGTTCAGACGCTCGATGAACTCACGCTCACTGGCAGTCAGCGGCAGAACGACCGCGAGCAGGTTGCGGCACTCCGATACGAGCTCCGCGCCCCAGGCTGCGAGCTCCTTCGGCCCCGGAACCGTCGCGGTGCGCAGCGTTGGAAGAAGCTGGCTGCGGAGCTCGGTCAGGTCGATCTTCACATCGTCGACCGATACCGTGCGCCAGTCCTTGGGGTTCGCTCCACCATAGACGACGAACCCGAGGCGGAGCTTCGTTGCATCGATGTCATCGCGTCGGAGAAGTTCCCGCGCATCGAAGACATCCCGGCTCGCCGTCCGGGAGAGCAACGCCGCCAGCTTTCCAGCCGCCAGCTCATGGACGTCGAGCATGGATACCTGCGTCGCCTGGTGGGAACCAACGCGGCGCGAGTCGGTGACGGCCGCTGGCCACAGAGGCGTCCGCAATAGGAAGTTGACGTCGAGCTCGAGGTTGCCGGATCGGCCCGACGCCGCCGCATAGGTCAGGCGCCACTTGCCGCCGGCGTGCTCTCCAGGCACGCGTTTCACCGCGAGCGCTTCGCGGCCGCAGACGGACTGCACCGCCTGGTCGATCTTGGGCCGCTCGGCGAGCATGATCTCTCGATCGAGCGAGCCGATGTAGTTGAGGTCGATGTCCACCGAGAGGCGAGGCACGTCGAACACGAAGAGGTTGAGCGCCGTGCCGCCTTTGAGAGCGATGCGCCCGCGCAAGAACGGATGGCTCCGCAGAGCGTCGAGCAGGCTGAGTAGGCGAAGGGCCTTCTCGAGCGTCTCGGCAAGAAAGCCGGTCGCAGCGGCTTCCCGTTCAAGGTCTTCGAGCAGGAGCTTCACGACACCTCCGCCCAGGCGCGCGACAGGACGTGCTCGGGCACGACGAGGTTCCAGCGCGAGACCAGCTTACCCGGCTCGCGTCGTTGGTCGAGGTAGCGGGGCTGCCCTGGAGCATGCGCGCCCAGCGCTTCGAGATGACGTTCCTCCACCATGAGCGGCTCGCGATGCTGCTCGAGAAAGAATCCGACGCGGGCGACCGTGAGTGCCGAGCCCAGCTTGAGCGCGTACGCGACCACGGCGTCGAGGTCGAAGAACTCAACCGACTCCAGCGAACGCCAGATCTCCTCCCAGCCACCGCCGTGTTCGGGGGCGTCGAGCACGTCAACCAGCGTCCGCTCGAGCGTGGCAACGCGAGCGGTACCACCTGCGTGGCGGTGCTCGACAACGCCGCCGGCGGCGTCAGCGAGCGCGCGCAGCGCCGCCGGCAGTTGCACAGGAACGAACTCCGCGCCGCGAAAGCGCAAGGGCCGTGCACGGCTGTGCGTGAGGTACGTGAAGCGGTTCGACACCGAGTAAGCCTTGCCGTGAAACTGCAGCGCCGCGTGGTACGCGACGACCGCATCCGCCGCGAGTCTCGTGGCAACGAGGTACGGGTCGATCGCCGCCGCCGCCGCGTTCACGCCGCGGGGCACCGTCGCGTACAGGCCACGGCGGACACGAACCAGATGGCCGGCCGCCAGGTGGTGAGCGAGGATGTTGTTGGCGGTGTGGGGGCTGCGCTCCGTCCCCGCGGCATGCGCCAAGACGAACTCCTCGTGCGTGAAGACCGGCGATCGGGCGAAGAGGTCGAAGGCCGTTGGCTTTCCGTTTCGAGTCGACATCACTATATAATATAGTTACTTCGGTAAGTTTTAGCAACTTCAACTTGCTGGAACGTTCAGGCGTTAGGGTTGGATGTAGTTATAACGCTCCGTTTTAGCAACCGACCGCTAGGTCGAGTTCTCGCACTTCCCGAGGGATGGCCGCCCGCCGCTACTACAAGTGTCCGTGATCTGCCCGGGGCAGGAATTCCTTCACCACAGCGAACAGCGCCTCGGCGGTGACCGGCTTGTTGAGTACGCGATCCGCCCCGTTCACCGGAGCGCGTCCCTTGGTTGAAACGACGATGATCGGGATGTGTCGAAGCGCCGGATCCGCCCTCATCGCTTTGGCCAACTCCCAGCCGTCCATGCCCGGCATCATCAGATCGATCACGGCGACGGCAGGCATCGAGATCCTGCGCATCCGCGCAAGCGCTTCGAGTCCGTCCCGGGCGCCAAGGACGATGTAGCCCTCGCCCTCCAGCGCCTGCTCAACCGACTCGCGCAGGTCGTTGTCATCGTCCACGAGGAAAACGATGGCTCTCTTGGGCTCTTTCATTGCCCTGGCCTCAGCTATGAGATAGCCGCCTCCGTGGGAGTGATCAAGAGCTCGATGAACCAGATGAAGCTCCCGTCCCTACCGAATCCATCGCCAGCCTGCCAGCAGCAACACGGCGTCCAGGGAAGAGAACTCGTCGACGAGCGGCTTCAGCATGCTGTTCAGCACGATGTGGTCGACTGAGCCGTCGCCGACGCGGCGGACATGTGCCGTAGCATCGCGCGCCAGTGCTTCGAGCTCGGCAAGCGCCTGTGGATCGCGCGACGCTCCGACCTTCAGCGCTGCGTCCGATAGCTTGCGAGCCAACTCGGTGGAGGTCACGCGATCACCCGCACCACCGGAAGGGCCGGGGAGTGACCTCTCGAACAATCACGTCCTCCCCGCCATTCACCGCCACCGCCCGCCACCGCCCGCCACTTCGCGGTGACTCGAATGGTTCTCCGCGCGGAATAGGACGCCCAGCTTCACCTCGCTCCATTTGCCCTCGCGCATCGGCACCATCCCTCCGTCGTTCATCACGTAGAGGGTCGCAGCCGCTTCGGGCTGCGGAGCGAGCAGTGCGCCCTGCAGGATGACGGAGTCTGCCTCGTCCACCATCTTGCCGAGGGAGCCGCTTGGCGACTTGACGGAATTGGTTCGAAGACGCGCTCAGCTTGTAGTGCATCCTCCAGCGTCGCTCCGCCACGTCGTAGGGGTCGTTCAGCGCGAAGTCCGCTGCTCGCATCTCCATCTCTTCCGACAGGTCTCCTTCCTTCGGCAGCCCGAGAACATAGTCCCGCGGATAGAATCCCTCTTTGCACTCCTCGCAGTAGTGGTAGTGCCTCTTGATGGTGTGCTCGCCACTGAGCGAGGTGAATGTCCGAGGCACCAGCCGCGCGCGAATCCGCGCATTCTTCCCGAGCGAGCTTCTCGTCCATCTTTCGCTGACCGAGCTGTCGCTTGTTCTCCTCGACTTCGAGTTCCATGCGGCTCAGCAGCGGCTTTTCCGCCACCCCTGCCTTGGCGAACTCAGCCAGCTTCTCCAGCGAAATCTCCGTCCGGGTCTTTTTCTTGGCCAGGTACTGGTGATCGCAGGACCTCCGAAAAAGTTGATCCGATAAACCACTGAATTGTGGGGACCACGCTGAATCCCGTCGTGCCCCCCCCTCGTGATCGTCAGAAACTCCGATTCCCGTTTCTCGAGAATCCAAGCATGGCCTCCGTCAAACCGTCCCAAGGACCTCCGGTTCCTCCCCCTAAAGGGGTCTTCAATCCAACCCTCGACATCTCCTCGCTCCCTCTGGGATCGAAGGACAGACGAATTGCAGAGAGGATTGACACTGGCTCGAAGCCCGGCCTTCTTGAACTTGAGGAGATCGACGCCTACGTCGACAGCGGCGCACTGGCGCCTGACAACTATTTCCAGCGGATGTTCAACCTGGACTCCGACAAGGATGTCGCCATGAACATGCGTCGAGAGATTGTCGCTGGAGGGCTCGTCGAGAAGGAGCAGCTGGAAGCCAAGGTCGGGGAATTGTTCAGCCGCGGCGTCAACAATGTCTCCCGCGACGAGATTCGGAAGATCAACGAGCAGCTGACGCGTGGCGTGAACACTGTCGTTCGCCGGCCATAATGTCCGGAGAAGTGGAAACACCTGAGACGGCACGGCACCGACGTCTGGACTTGCCCTTCACTTTCGAAGCGGCAAGTTCCCGCGAAGGAGGCGCCCACGCCCACCGCATAGGAGGCGTTTCGGCGCTTCGTGGTGCACGACTTGTGGCTTCACATGACGAGGGGGTTTCAGTCAGTTCGTCTTGCGTGTTCGCCGACCCGGCCGTCGTGACGGATTCGTTCGCGGTCGATGGCTGATGGTCGTCGGACGTAGGAATGACCGCCTCCAGGTGGCCTGCTCGGAATGTTTCCCTGCCGACCACCTTCGCTCCCGTCGAAGCTTGGAGCAGAACTCGGTCGATGCGAAGGCCTGATTCCGTTACGCTGGAGTACGTCCGCGTCCGAATCACCAACGTGGTTCCGTTGAGCTCCTCTAGCGTGAGTTTACCGCTGGCGGGGCACGCAAGTAGCGTAAGCGGTCGTCGCTACTGCGGAAATCGGGAACTGAGCCGTATACACGCGACGGCTCAGGAATGGGCATCAA
>JBQTKE010000464.1:0-11053 GCA_052386435.1 Myxococcaceae bacterium | reverse complement strand
GTCGAACGATCCCGCGGTCATCACCGTGACGGGGTTTCTGGAAGCGCTGCACCAGATGGACGCGGAGGCGTGCCTCGCGTTGCTGGCGGACGACGTGGTCTACCAGAACGTCTCACTGCCTGCGGCCCACGGCAGGGACGCCGTCGCCAAGCAGCTCAAGCTCTTCACCAAGTACTTCACCGGCTTCGAGGCAGTGACGCACCGGATCATCGGTGACGGCCAAGGCACCGTGCTGACTGAGCGCACCGACATCATCGAGGTCCGCAAGGTGAAGTCCGAGTTCTGGGTGTGCGGAACCTTCGAGGTGCGCGACGGAAAGATCACCCTCTGGCGCGACTACTTCGACTGGGCGAACGTCCTCTCCGGCACCATGCGCGGCGTGGGTCGCGCCGTGCTGAGCCTGGTCAAGCGGTAGGCGCTTCTGGACGAACAGGGCCGTGCTCGTTCGCCGCGAGCAGGTGGAGGGTGAACGTGGTCCCCTCTCCCTCGCGGCTCTCCACCGTCACTTGGCCGCCCATCGACTCGGTCAACCGCTTCACGATCGCCAACCCCAACCCCGTTCCTCCCAACTCCCGCGAACGGCTCTTGTCCACGCGGTAGAAGCGGTCGAACAGGTGAGGCAGGTGCTCAGCGGCAATTCCCCCTCCATCGTCGCGGACGGCGATCGACACACCCTGCGCCGTCTGCGTGGCGCGCACGGTCACCGTGCCGCCGGTGCGGCCGTACTTGATCGCGTTCTCGATCAGGTTCTCCAGCGCCTGTTCCAAGTAGTCGGCGTTCGCCCAGACCCTCAGCTCCGGCGGAGCCTCCACCGTCGTCGTCACCTGCGCAGCGACCGCGCGATCTCGAGTCGTCCGCAAAACCCGCGTCGCAATAGGCTCGACCGGGATCGCCTCTTCACTCCGCCGTTCCTTGTAATCGCTGTCCAGGGAGGCCAGCTGAAGCAGATCGTCGAGCATGGTCCCCAACCGCAAGGCGTGACGCTGCACGATCTCGACGTAGCCCCGCGCCTTGGTGTCCTCCGATTTGAGCTCGATCAACGTCTGAACGTAGCCCTGAATGACTGAGACCGGCGTGCGCAGCTCGTGCGAAGCATCCGCGAGGAACTCGCGCCGCAGGGCCTCCATGCGCTTGAGGTCATTCATCCGCGCTTCCAGCTGAACCGCCATTGAGCGGAGCGACTGCGCGAGTTGGTCGAACTCGTCGCGTGCCTCCACGGGCGCCTCAATCTGATAGTCGCCTCCGGCCACCTTGGCCGCCGAACGCATCATCGCGCTCAGCGGTCGCACCACCAGCCGCGAGGCGAGCAGCGCCAACGCCAACGCCGCCAAGAACCCCAACACCGCCGCGACCAGGATGCGCTGCCTCACGCCACGCACCGTGGCGTTGATCGACTTCAAGGAGACGGAGAGCCGCACCGCCAAGGCGTCCCCCTCCACCACGTGCGCCAGGTAATAGACGTCCTCGTGCTCCTCCGCGGAATACCGAACGGCGCGCCCCACCTTCCCGGCGAGCGCCTCCAACACTTCGGAGGTGAGCCCGTCCGGTTCCAGCTGCGGAAGCATGTCTTCGCCGCGCCGGGAATCTCCCAAGACCAGTCCTTCCGCATCCAAGATCCGCACGTGCACGGAGAGGATCTCCCCCATCCGTGGGGCCAGCTTGTTGGGGTGACGCGACCGACCCAGCCACACCGCGGCAGCGCGCGCTTGCGACTCCATGCGCTGATCCAGATCGCGAATCAGGTCCTCGCGCACGGACCAGTTCAGCGCCAACCCGGTCACCAGCTCAACGGCAGCCACCAGGACCAGATAGCTGGCGAGGAGCTTGGTGCGGAAAGTGGGTCGTCCGAGCTTCAAGGCGCCCGCAAACGGTACCCCACTCCATGCACAGTTTCGATGGCCACGCCCATCTCGCCCAAGCGCTGCCGGGTCCGCCGCACGTGAACGTCGATGGTCCGCTCGTTGACGTCCGCGTCCGATCCCCAGACGTCTTGGAGCAGCTGTTCGCGGGTGAAGATCCGATCCGGCTGACTCAAAAGCAGCGAGAGCAACTTGAACTCAATCGGGCGCAGCGACACTTCTGAATTCTTGATGAAGACCCGGTGACGATCCGGATCCACGTTCAAGCTCCGCCATGCCATGCGCGTGCCGCGATCTTCCACGGCGTGCGCGATCTCCTGTTCGCCGCAGCGCCGAACCAGCGCGCGAACGCGGAAGCCCACTTCGCGAACATTGAACGGCTTCACCACGTAGTCGTCCGCGCCGGCCTCGAAGCCCAGCAGCCGATCTTCATCGTCGCCACGCGCGGTGAGCATGAGGATGCCCAGCTCGCCCAGCTCCGAGTGCGCGCGCAGCTTGCGACATACCTCGAGGCCCGGAACATCCGGGAGCATCAAGTCCAGCACCACCACCGCTGGACGAAAGCGCCGCGCCAGCTCCAAGCCGACCGCGCCGGTGCCCGCGGCCTGAACCGTGAACCCTTCACCTTCGAGGTGCGTGAGCAGCAACCGCGAAATGTCCAACTCGTCTTCAACCAACAGAACCCGTGCGCCGTTCATCAGGTCGACGATGATGGCACGACGCTCTCACGACGCGAAGACTGGCTTAAAGACCTCGCGCAGACGCCGTGTTATGACATTTTCATGACACAGAGCGGGTCGTGAGCTTGCAGGGGGAGACTCGATCTTCCCTCCGCGTTTCACATCTCGCTGCTGTATCGCCCCACGCGGTGCAGACAGCAGTTCACAGGTGGTGCATGACGGTCGAAGCCCGGTGGCTCCGCCTCTTTCTAGCGATCTCAGCAGTCCCAGGATTCGCGCAGGCAGCGCCCAGCTCTCCCGCGGACGCCGCACGCAGCACCACTCCAGCTGAGTCAGCGAGCTCCAGCGCGGATGCGCTGGACGCGGGAACCTGCGTAAGCGCGCCGCTTCCTCCGCCGCCCATCATTGCCGCGGCCGCGGCCGCAGCCGACGCGGGCGTCTCACCTCCCATGGTCGCAGAAGCCACGGCCGACGCCGGCATTTCACCCTCAACCGCTGAGGCCCCGCTCACCGCTGCGCCCACCACGCCCATGGAGACCGTCGTCCGCGGGTCCGCGCAGAGACCCGTGAGCGGCTGGCGGATTAGCGGACGTGAGCTGTCACGGCGCGGCGCGGACACCTTGGCGGACGCGCTCGCTTTGCTTCCTAACGTGCGCATCCGCTTGGGTGGCCGCGGCGAGATCCGTTTCGACATGCGGGCTGCGCGACCCGGTTCAATCCGCGTGCTGGTCGACGGCGTTCCAATGGAAGAGCCGTACTTGGGCCGCTTCGATCCCGCGAGCGTTCCCGTCTCAGACGTGGTTCAGATTCGCGTCGATCCCGCCCCCATGTCGCCCGTCGATGGCCCCGGCGGCGCGGGCGGCGTGGTGGAAGTTGAGACTTTACGCGCCACCGGCCCCTGGCGCGTCGAGGGCAGAGCGCGCGCCGGACTTCCCCTGGACGGCATGGCGTCCGCGACGGGGCGCTACCCTTTCTCCGACACAGCCGGCATCCGCCTCTCCGCGGCGGTGCGGGGCATACGAGATCGGTTCTTCATCAACAAGCCCGACGGAGGCGTCAGCCAGTTCCCTGTGACCGGTTCGCTCGCACAGGCGGGGCTCAGACTCGAAGGCGAGCTCAAGTCGGTACAGCTCGCAGCGGACTTCGCGGCCTATCACCGCTGCTTCTGGGCGGCGCCAGGTCAAGACTCCACCCAGCTTCAGCACGTCTGCGCGCAAGACGCTGCCCGAGGCATCCTCCGCGCGAAGATCAGTGAAGGCGCTTGGAAAGGATCGGTGAGCGCGTATGCGCTGCTCCTCGGTCGAGAAGCGGATTTCTACGCGTCGCCAGAGACGACGGACACCGTCACCTCCACCGAAGCCGTGAAGGCGCGAAGACTCGGCGGCGACGTGCGGGTCGAGCGCGCGCTGAATCAGTCTTGGCGGCTAATCATCGTCGACAGCGTTCAGTACGAAGGCGCCGACTACAACCTCGGCACGTCGCCGACGTCGGGCAGCGGCTTGGTCATGGAGCCCGCCGCGGCGGTCGTCTATCAGGACAACCGACTGCGCGGAGAAGCGTCGGTGGGCGGCGCGATTCCCTTCGGCTCCCTGGCGCGCCCCTGGCCGGAGGCGAAGGGCACGGTGGCGTACCGGCCGTTCCAGGAGCTCACCCTGACCGCGAATGTTGGGCGCAAAGGCAGACTCCCGACTCTGCGCGAACGCTTCGAGCCCGGAACCGGCAACCCAGACGTAGGTCCTGAGATCTTTTCGTACGTCGACTTCGAGGCGTACTACCAAAATCGCTGGTTCTCGCCGCGCGTCGCTGCGTTTCACCGCTGGATGGACGGACTGATCCAGCGCGATCCCTCAACGACCTCGCTCCTGGTCACCAACGTCGCGCACCTTCAAGCCAGCGGCGTCGAGGCGGCTTTCTCTATCAACAATGAAGGTATGTTCAGCGGGGGCGCTGCGTACGGACTCACCCTATCGACCGCGCCCATTGAGAACCAGGCCAAGCACCACGGAGAGATCTACGCGCGCTTCCAGATGACCAACATCGGAGCGCTGGCCCGACTGCGCTACGTGGGCACGCGACCCGAGGGCGGTGCGGAGTTGGATCCCTACGCGCTGTTCGACGTCTCAGCATGGTACCAGCTCGCGCGACGCCTCCGGCTCACCCTGCGCGCCGACAACCTGTTCGACACGCACTTTCAGTACCGAAAGAACTTACTCTCCAACGGACGCTGGCTCGGACTGGCGCTCGAATTCACGTTGGGTTGAGCGTTCAAGACCGGGACCGGCTGAGCCTGCGCCACCTGCTGCGCGGCAAGCCGTCGCTGGCTGCGCAGACGCAGAAACGGCACGCTCCGGATGAACCAGATCCAGAGCGACAGCACCACGAGGGCCGCTAAGATCCGAACGGGACCACTCGCGCCTCGACCCAGCAACAGATCGTACAGACCGTGCGCCGCCGCGGAGATCGCGAAGCCACCGACCAACTCCGCGGATCGGCCGTCACGAACGCCCGCGACCAACGCGTAACCCCAAGGCGCCGCAAAGAGCGCGTGCGTGAGCCCCGCGGCCGCAGCGCGTGGAAGCTGTTCCTCCGCGCCCAGCTCCCCCGCCACCCAGAGCGTCATCCCTTCCGCGGTGGCAAAACCAATCCCCGCGCAGGTGGCGAAGAGCAGACCATCAATGCGCCGGTTGAAACGCTTCATCACGAGCGCCGAGATCGCAGCGGGGAGAAGCTTCGCGCCTTCTTCGACCAGACCAATCACCGCCGAGAGTTGCGCCGCGCGAGGCAGCTGTCCTGTGGTGATCTCATTCCAGGTCACCGTCAGCCCTGCGCGACTCAGCAGCTTGAAACCCAGAAACGCCAGTGCCACCGAGACCGCGCCGCTCGCCACGCCCAACAACTCCAGACGCCACGACACAGCACGCGCCGGATACTTCCATTTGAAATAGGCCAACCAAGCGAACGCGGCGAACGCGAAGAGCGCAAGGTTGCGAAGCAGCCCCAGGCCAGCGGGCGACAGCAACATCTGAAGCGGGGACGCGTGCATGGTAAACGAAGCAGGGCTTCACGCGGATTATCGCGCTTATGCCGCGACGGACGCGCTGCGCCGCATCATCTGATCCACGCCCACCCGGGCCTGTTCGCGCTCGACGTGATGACGCGTCTCACCGAATTCGAAAACTCCCTGCGCGCACGGCACGTTCGCCCGGGTGCGCCGCGAGATCACTTCTCGGCGCGTCAGCAGAACCCTCCCGCACCAACCGCCCGAACCGCTGCGCGTCATGCGAAACCCCAAGGATGTATCCCTCGCCGCCTTTGAGGTAGCCGCCCGTCCGGACCAAAAATGAAGCGGGACAGACGGTTCGGATCGTCTGCCCCGCTTCGTGAAAAGCCCCTCCGCTCAAAGGGAGTTCTCCACTACTTTTGGTTGCCATAGAGAACGAGCAGGTTCTGGTAGTCGACCGGGTCCGACACGAAGACGTCCGAGTAAGTGTCCGGGTTCATCAGCACCCGCGCCTTCAGTCGGTGCCGCAGTCCAACCGCGTGACCCATTTCGTGCACCACGACGTTGAGCCGTTCTCCGACTGACAGACCGTTGAGCACGTCGATGTGACCGCCGCGCGTGAACCCACCGGTCTCGATGGCGTCAAAGTTGCCGTCCCCGTCCGTATTCGGGTTGGGGGCAGTAAAAGTGACGCAGTTGGTTCCCGTCAGGCAGGTACCGATCAAACGGACGTCCAGACAAGGGCTCTTGTTCCAGTTCTCAGCGCCCTTCTGCATGTCCGGGATGTACTCAGGCGTCACGTTCCTCGTCTCGAAATAGATGACGACCTTGGTGCCCGCAGTTCGCCTCCATGGAAGCTGATCGTCGTCGAAGTCCTGGTCCTGCAGCGCGGCGCCCGAGGCCGCAACGCAATCCGCGACATTGGGCAAAGTCGGTCCCGCGTCAGGCACCGTCGTCGGGGAAGGAGTCGGAGAAGGAGTCGGAGGAGGATTTGTACCCGGCATCGACCCTCCGCCAGGCGTCGTGCCCCCGGTTTCGAAGCCGCCCGCGTCGACCGGCTGATAACAAATGCCGCAGTCCGAGGCGCAGCTGGCGCAGGTCTCGGTGGCCGCGCAGTAGCGATCGCCGCAGACATCTGGCTGGCCCGTCAGCGCGGAAGCACCCGCGTCGCTCCCCCAGATCTCCGCTTCGCCAGCGCACCCGCCAAGCGCCAGGGCAGAGAACAGCAGACCGAGCCCCAGTCCGTCTTGAATGCGTTTCATGGATTGTCTCCGTTGAGGCACGACCCCACTTGAGCAATGGCCATGCCGGCCCTAGCCGCTCGAGTCAACACACCACTAAGTGGAGATTTCTGCGCGAAGCTCGAACGGCCTTCGGGACTGAATGCTTGTTTCAGTAGGCGATCGACTGCTGAGTTCAGTAGGCAATTTTTCCCTTTGCAGCCCTTGCCCAAATCAACGCTGAGGATCCGCTCCCGCAGTTCGGTGCGTTGATCTTCCCCGAGCTCGGCGACCTTCGTCCCGGCGGGCCGCAGGCTCAGCAGCTACACGCGCAGTTTTGTCGCTGGCCGACAATCTCGATTTCGATCAGGTGTGCCTTCCGGAGGCTTTCTCGGGCGGCCTCCGCTTGGCCGCGCGCCCCACGCCGACCGAGCGGGTGTGAGAAGACAAGGCCAGCTTGCACGGTGTACCCGCCAAACTTCGCCAGCTGCGTAATCGCGCCCGATGGGTCAGCCTCCCGCGTAATGTGGACCCAATCGGCGACGTCACCAAGGACGTCAAAGACCGAAGCTTCATCGAGAGTTGCGATCCGGGTGCCGTCCTCGTCGCGCGCGATTCTGACCAGCGCACCGGAACGCCGGAAGAGCTTCGGTGGCTTGTTCGCAGCGTGGATCGCCGACCAGGCCTCCGCGCGGACCTCGTGAAACGGTCGATCGCTCAGCACGATCTGTGGCCGAGACTTTGAACGTCGCGCTTCTTTAGGTTCCCCAGTTCTCTTGGGGAGGCGCTTCATCATTTCCTTGAGCGTCGGCAGCTTCACGTCAAACCGGCGGGAGATCTCGGCAAGGTAGCGGTCCCGTTCCAGTGGATGACTGACCACGACGACAGCGAGGACCTGCTCAATCTTCACCTTGAGCTCTCTCTCGGGAGCATCGGTCGGGATGCGGTCGATGAGGAACTGCACGTACGGCGTGGCCTGTGCAAGCACCGAACGGAATTCCTCGGCGCTGTGCTCCTTGAGGAACTCGTTGACGTCCACTTTGGCAACACCGTCGGGCCGCGGGAGCATCGCGATTCGGACGTCGCGGTTGTCTGCGTGGAGCGCGACGGCGGTGTTCAGCGCGCCTGCTTCTCCAGCGCCGCTGGCCTCAGCATCGTTGCAGACAATGATGCGCTCGGAGGTCCGCGTCAGCGCGAGGAGCTTGGGCACATCCCGATCTCGAAAACGGGTGGTGACCGGTGAAATGCAGGGGATTCCCATCTGAATCGCGCTGATGCAGTCGGTCACCCCTTCGGTTACCAGCAGCTCCTTCGCTCCATGGCTGGCGTCTTCATTGTAGAAAAAATCATTCCGAACGGAGGCGGAGACGTAGGAGTGCTTCTCCGAGTGGGTGAGGGCCTTCTTGTACTTGCCCTGCTCCCAGGGCTTGTCGGCAGTGTACTGGGTTGATCGGGCGATGAAGTAGACGACGCGGCCACCCCTCCAGTACGGGAACACGAGCCGATTCTGAAAGAAGTCTTGAACGTTCCCCCGCGGTGTACGAGTGAAGAGCCCGGTCTTGAGCGCTTCGGTGCGCCGAACGCCGAAGCGATCGTGCAGGTAGTCATAGAGATGGCCGTCGGCCCACCCGAGCTGAAGGGTGTCGATGGTTTCGTCCTTGAAGCCGTAGTGCTGGTGATAGAGTTCCTCGCGGATCTTCGACGGAAGCACGCGGTGGTAGTAGGCGGCGGCCCGCGTAAAGAGCCGCTCGATCTCAACCCGTTCCGTGATGAGTGCCAACTCGCGGGCATACTCGGCGTCGTCTTGGTTTGGTCGCTTGACCCCGACGCGCCCGGCCAGCTCGTCCAGGGCTTCCTTGAAAGTGCAGGCCTTTCGATCCATCACGTAGTCGAAGACGTCGCCTCCCCGGCCACCACCCTTCGAGTAGTCGCGCCACCGCTGTGACTCCGGCCAGACTACGAAAGAGGGGTTGGTCTCCGGATTGAACGGTGAAAGCCCCTTGAGGCCGGTGCCGTTCTGGCGCAAGTCGACCTCGGCGCCGACGACCTGCACGATGTCGTTTCGGCGCCGCACCTCCTCGACGAACTCGCGAAATCCCCCGTTCATCGCCTGTTCTGCTCCCGCAGATGCGTCGTACCGCCGCGGACGCTTGCCAAGACCCAGGCTCCGTTCTGTAGGAGCCGAGATAGCGCCAGGGTTCCGCTCCGTCCGCCGGTCTCCATCTGAACCTCTCGGCCCCAGCTGGCGAGCTCCTGCACCAGGTTGTCCGAGAGTTCGGGGAACTGCATGGCGAGACCGCTCGGTCCGTAGTGGGTGACGATCCAGAGCACCTCTGCGAGCACGCAGGCGCTGTCATCGTCGAGCGCGCATGGATACCGAGGAGAGCTCATTGCCTGCCTCTCACCGCGGCCTCTTCTCGTTCCGGGACACTGCGGCCGGCAAGCCAGGCATCGAGTTCATTGCGGCGAAATCGCACAAGGCGCGGACCCAACCGCACGTGGGGAATGCGGCGTTGATGGACCATGGCGTACAACGTTCCGAGAGCGAGACCGAGTACGCGCGCGGCCTCGGGATACGAAAGCATCTCCATTGCAGACCTCCTTTGGGGGCTTGAGCGCCCTGCCACAGGAGTCGTTGTACAAAAGCCTTGTGGGCTCAGGTCCTGCAACTACTGCCCAGCCATTTTCAGGAGGGACAGGACCAGCGGGCTCAGCCCGTCAGCTGAGCTCGTCGAGGTCCTTGAGCGATCGCAGGATGTCCTCGTCGTACTCCACGGTGTTCTCCTCCTTTGGTTCCGCAAAACCCAGCGGCGCTTCGCCGCGCGCATACCCGATCGCACGGTATGTGGGGAGCCGCTTCTCGAACATCCGCAGCAGCATCGGCACCTCGCGATCCACGTAGTCGTAGATTCGCACTTCTGTCTTGGATGGGTGACTTCGATGTAGCCGGCCGCTGTATTGAATGAGGGTACCCTTCCACGAGACCGGCATCGCCAGGAAGAGCGTGTCAAGGCGAGCGTCATCGAAGCCCTCGCCGATGTAGCGACCGGTCGCGAGGATGAGCCGTTCGGCCTTCTCCGGAATCGAGGCGATCTGTTCGACTGACCCACGCTGTTCCTTGGTGGTCATACCGCCCTGAAGGACGACGACGTGGCGCACGACCCGGCGGAGATGTTCAGCGAAATACTCGAGGTGGTCCTTCCGCTCGGTCAGCAGGATGGGCGATCGGCCCTCCTGGATCGCCGCGACGACGTCGTTGACGATCTGCTTATTCCGCGCCTCGTCCATCGTGATCGCGCGGTAGATCTCCTGGATGGTGGCATCGGCGCTATCGCCGGCCATCCGCAACGCGGTTTCCCGAACGATGAGCTTGTGGTCAAACGGCCTGCGCGCAGCCTGGCTCTTGGCGTCGACCTTGAAGCGCACCGGGCCGAGCTGCATCCCTGTGATGGGGTGATGCCCATCGCGTCGCTGGGGCGTCGCGGTCAGGCCCACGAGGTAGCGTGCCTTCACCTCGGACAGCACGCGCTCGAACGAGACCGCCGGGAGGTGGTGGCACTCGTCCACAATGACCTGCCCATAACCCGCGACAAAGTCATCGACCTTCTCCTTGCGCACGAGGCTCTGGATCATCGCGACGTCCAGACGGCCGTTGGGTTTGCGCTTGCCGCCGCCGATTTGGCCGATGTCTTTCTCTTCGATGGCGAAGAACATAGCGAGCTGAGCGATCCATTGGTCGAGGAGAGGCTTTCGATGAACGAGGATCAAGGTACTGCGGGCCCGCTGCGCGACGAGGTAGGTCCCGAGGACGGTCTTGCCGATGCCGGGAGGCCCGACGAACACCCCGGTGTCGTGAGCCAATAGTGCACGAGCCGCCTGTTTCTGGATCTCCGTCAGCTCGCCATTGAACTTGAACGTGAGTGCTGCGCCACCGTGACGTTGGTCCTCGATCACCAGCGTCACGCCGTGCTCCGCGAGAAGCTGCTCGGCCTCGGGTACGCAGCCCCGGGGGAGGACTACGAAGAGAGGAAGCTCTTCACCGCAGGCGACCACCCTCGGAGTCAGCGCGGTGGGCAGGCGCATCTTTTGCTTTTTGTAGAACTCGGGGTTCTGGAAGGCAGCGAGTCGCTTCAACTGATTGAGCAGCGAAGAGGGTAGTCCGGCCTTTTCGATGAAAAGACGCTGCGCGAGCACCGCCTTCACCACAGGCGGCAGTGGAGCCGTAACCCGCTGCGCTGGAGTCCGGCCCGAGGGCAACCGCGTCCAGGGCGCCGCGGTGTCCTCCTCATCGAT
>JBQTKE010000463.1:0-15043 GCA_052386435.1 Myxococcaceae bacterium | reverse complement strand
CTATTTCCGCGCGCGCTCAGCTCAGGTCTTTTGGCAGCTGCGAAGAGCTGGAGCAGTACGTGGAGGACACCGCGGTCAATAGCATGCGGGTCTCACTTACGCAGGCGAAGGCCGGCGTCTACGGTGGCGGGTTTAGGGGTGAGGTGGCCACCGCGGACGCGCCGGCAGCCGAGGCGGCAGGTGCGGCCGACAACGCGGCACCCTCCAGTTACACGACCACCAATACGCAAGTGGCGGGCGTGGATGAAGCGGACTTCGTGAAGAATGACGGGACGCGCGCCTTCGTACTCTCCGCGAACCGGCTCTACCTGAATCAGAGCTGGCCGGCAGCCGAGCTGAAGACGGTGAGCAGCTTGGCGATTGAGGGTTATCCGCGGGAGATGTTCCTCGACGACAAGAACCATGTGGTCGTCTTCTCCAATGTCTATTCGCGCTACGCCATCTCCGCGTATGCGGCGGACCTCGCATGCGCGAGCTTGGAGTGCGGCTACTCGTATTCGAACAGCACGAAGGTGACGGTCATCGACGTGAGCGACATGGCTGCTCCGAAGATCACCCAGGAGTACTACCTGCCAGGTGGCTACGCGAGCTCTCGGCGCATTGGCTCTTCAGTGCGCGTGGTGTTGGCGGATTCGTTCAACTATCCGCGCGATACAAAGTGGTACCCGGACTATTCGCCGGGGCTCTACGACGACGAGGCTCGGCTCGCCGCCGAGTACGACAAGCTCATCGTCGCCAACGAGAAGATCATCCGCGCGCAGACGTTGGATGGTTGGCTGCCCCAGGCGCAGCGCACGTTGGCGGCTGGGACCAAGCAGGACAGTGCCTACGACTGCAGCCGTTTCCTGCACCCGACGACGCCTTCTCATTTGGGCATTGTCACGGTCGCCACGCTGAATCTGGAGAACGCGGCCACGCTGAATCAGACGTCACTCATCGCGGAGTCCGGCGAGGTCTACGCGTCGTCGAGCTCGCTCTACGTGGCGAACCAGCATTGGTGGTGGTGGCCTGAGCTGGGTCAGAGCGACTTCACGTACATCCACAAGTTCGACATCTCGCAGCCGGATGACGCGGTCTATGTCGCGTCGGGCGGGGTGGATGGGCACATTGTGGATCAGTTCTCCCTCGACGAGCACAACGGCTTTCTGCGTGTCGCTTCCACCATCAACACGCGGGTGAAGGATGAAGTGAACACCAGCAACGTCTGGGGGACGCTGAAACAGGTGAGCCGCGTGACCGTGCTCAAGGAGAGCTCCAACTTCTTGGAGGTCGCGGGTCAGACGGAAGACTTCGCTCCCGACGAGCGCATCTACAGCTCTCGCTTCTTGGGCGACCGCGGCTACGTTGTGACGTTCAGGCAGGTGGATCCGTTCTTCACCTTTGATCTCTCCGACCCCACCGCGCCGAAGAAGGTCGGCGAGCTGAAGATCCCGGGCTTCTCCACGTACCTGCACCCCGTTGATGCCACGCATATCCTTGCCGTGGGCAGCTACGTCCCTGAAGACAACACCGACTGGATGCGCCGCTCGCTGAAGGTGTCGCTGTTCGACGTGAGCGATTTCGCCAACCCGAAAGAACAGTCCAGCTTGCTCGTGGGCACGGCGTACTCACACAGCGAGGCGCTCTATGACCACAAGGCCTTCAACTACTTCCCAGAGAAGAAGCTGCTGGCGATTCCGTTTACCGACTGGAGCCCGAACCGGGTGAGTGGCAGCGCATACTGGAGCAGCTTCACCAGTGAGCTGCGCGTGTTCTCCGTCGACACCACTGCCGGCATCACCGCCCGCGGCGCGCTCTCAATGAAGGACCTGTATCAGGCCGAGAGCTACAACGAGTGGGTATGGTACTGGGTCCCCGCGGTGCGCCGCAGCATCATGGCGGATGATTTCGTCTACGCGATCTCTGACGCGGGCATCCGAGTCGCGAACATCGCCAACCTCGCCGCGCCTGTGGCGACAACGCGCTTCAACCGCTATTTGCCGACGAAGTAGCGCGGGCAGCTTGCAGCGCCTCGTCGGCCGTGGCCCGGCGGACGCACGCGAGGGCGGATTGCCAGAGCGCCTGGCGGGTTCAGAGAGGTCTTAGGGCTGTGTCGGCATGACAGCTTGTTGCGCGCCAGGGTGCTGAAAATTCGCCAAGGCGGGTGGGGCTACGGTACGACCGTTCGGCGTGAGGCAACTTGTCCTGGCCGGAGCTCTGTGCTGTGCCCTGGGTGCTTGGGCGCAAGAGCCAGAGCGCGCGGTGATCAAGACGGACGGCGGCTTCGTCGTCGAGTCCGCGCCCGCCCTCACCGACGCCGGCGCGCTCGACGCGGGAACAGCGCAGACGCTGCAGCCGCCCGCGCTGCTCGTCGACTCTCCCGCGCCCTATCCGCCCGGAACCGAAGCGTCGGGCAACGTCGTTCTGGAGTTGCTCATCGACGAAGCGGGTGAAGTGACCAGCTCGGAGCTGAAGTCTTCCGTGGATCCGGCGCTCGACGAAGCGGCACTGCACGCGTCCACCCGGTTGAAGTTCGTACCGGCGCGGTTGGGCGAGACGGCAGTGGCGGTGCGGTTGACCTTCACGTACCGCTTTCATTTCACGAAGACGATGCTCGGCGCGCTCAAGGGGTTGGTTCGCTCCAAGGGCACGCGCGCGCCAATCTTGGGGGCTTCGGTCTCTTCGAGCGATCGCGCAGAGACGAACGCGAAAGGCCAGTTCACGCTCAGCCTCCCCGCGGGTGAGCGCCAAATCACCGTGACCGCGCCAGGCTTCAAACTTGGCACCTTCACCGAACAGCTCCGTGCCAACGAGACGGTCGAAGTCGTCTACGCGCTCGAGCCGACCGTGGTGAACCCGTACGAGACGGTCGTGCGCGGCGAGCGCGTTCGGACCGAAGTTTCGCGCGTCTCACTGGAGAAGCAGGAGCTGCGCGAGGTCCCCGGCACGATGGGCGATCCGTTCCGCGTGGTGATGTTGATGCCCGGCGTGTCGAGCGTCGTTTCGGGTCTGGCCTATCCGGTCGTGCGCGGGTCGCAGCCGGCGGCCACCGGCTATTTCCTCGACGGCATCCGCGTGCCGCTGCTCTTACATCTGTTCTTGGGACCCGCGGTGGTCCATCCGGACTTCGTCGACGGAATCGACTTCTATCCGGGCGCGGCGCCACCCCAGTACGGACGACTCTTGGGTGGCGTCATCGACGGCCGCATCAGCCGCGCGCGAGAGGAGGGCTTTCATGGATCCGTCTACGCGGACCTGATCAATGCGGGTGCGTTCCTGGAGTACCCGTTCGAAAAGACCGGAACGAGCATCAGCGTCGCGGGGCGCGTCAGCTACACGCCGTACCTTCTCGCGTTGGTCGGAAACGCAGTGCAGCCGCCGCCTCCGCCCGGGAAGACCAACCCGTCGCTGGTGCTGGATTTCTACGACTATCAAGCGCGCATCGAGCAGAAGATGGGCGATGGACGGCTGCGCCTCTTCGCGTTCGGAAGCTCGGACGTGTTCGGCACGCGCATCGATCCCGAGACGTCAGTCGCGACCAGCGCGGGCGTGCAGGCGATTCTGTTTCACCGAGTGGACCTGCGTTACCGCACTCCCGTGGGACGCGGCGAATTCGAAGCAGGCGCGACGTACGGCCTGGATCGCTTGGAGTTCCAATCCACCCGCACCGACTTGGCCGCGGTGGATCCAGCGATTCCCTCCGAGCCTACGGAGACGGTCTTCCGCATTGACGAGACGAAGATCGCCGCGCGCTTGATGTACGCGGTGCCCGTCAGCTCCAACGTGCGGTTCGTGAGCGGCTCAGACTTGGATCACCGCCGCTCCGCGCTTTCTCTGGGTACGCGCGTCGGCGAAGTGGGGCAGGACGGCAATCCCGTCAATAACGCCGTCAACGTGCTCTCGCAGCCCGCGGCGATTGGGACGTTCTTGGGCGGCTACGCACAGCTGGTGTGGACGCGGGTTAAGGCGTTGACCGTGACCACTGGAATCCGCGTCGACAGCTACCACTTGTCGCATGGCCCAACGCACGTCGCGGTCGAACCGCGGGTGACGGCGCGCTACGGAGTCACTGAGACGCTCACGCTGAAGGCGGGGTTCGGCTTCTACCACCAGCCTCCGTCGACGTTGATCAACCTCCCCGTGGTGGACGTCGCGGGCCTGCGCGCAGGAATTCAGGAGGCGCTGCAGCTCAACGTGGGCGCGGAGTGGAAGCTCTGGCGCGGCCTGGAGCTCAACATCGACGGGTATGTGAACCCGCTGCTTCACACCATCGAGCTGGACGTGCTGGGCGCGGGCGATCTGGGCGTGGGCCTACCCTCCTCGAATGGCTTGGCGTACGGCCTTGAAGTGATGTTGCGACACCCCATTGGCGACCGGTGGTTCGGCTGGCTCTCGTACACCTTGCAACGGAGCACCCGGTACGAGCGCTGGTCTCGTTACGACTCACGAGAGCGGGTGATTGGAACGAGCCAGGGCGACGTCCCGTTTGTGTTTGATCAGACGCATATTCTGAATTTGGTGCTCTCATACAAATTTAATAACAACATCACCGTCGGCGTCGCGGTGCATTTCAACACCGGACGGCCGGAGGCAGGCGGCGTCACCTCACGCACGCAGCGGGAAGGGGAGACCGAGCTGGGGACCCCCCGATGGGTGAGAGTGGACCGCGACGCGCAGGACCGACTCCCGCCGTTCCTGCGCGTGGATGCGCGCGTCGCCAAAGCGTGGGCGTTCAATACCTTCTCGTTGGAGGTCTACTTGGATCTCCTGAACGCCAGCATCTCGCGCGAGGTCGTGTCGTTCGATTATGGGGACGACACCCTGCCGTCGGGCTACGGCACGTTGGAGAAGATTCCGATCGCGCTCCCCATCGTCCTGCCGACCTTGGGCGTCAAGGCATCGTTCTAAGCTGTTCGTGAAATGTCAGCGATTAGGCGCCGAAGGTCAGGTTTTTCGAACGCGATCCTTGGCAGCTTTCGCACCCATGACGGCACAGCTCACCAAGCACGACCAAGCGTTCCTGGACGCCGAGCACACTGTGTTCGCGCACTACGGCATTCACCCCACCACCCACTTCGTCGCGCTCAAAGAGCCGTGCGCGAAGCTGCGGGTGCTGGAGTTTGGCGTGCAAGACGGTCCGCCTCTGTTGCTGTTGCACGGCATCGGTTCAGTGACCGCGTTGGCCGCGCCGTTGATCAGCGAGTTGGCCGCGAAGCACCGCATTCTCGCCGTCGACTGGCTGGGTCACGGATTGTCCGGTGCGTTCAACTACAGCTCAAAGACGTGGCTGCGTGCGCACGCGACCTCTGTGATTGGCGGCGTGTTGGATCATTTCGCGTTGAGGAAGGTCGACCTCGCAGGCCATTCATTGGGCGGGCAGTTCTCGCTCTACTTCGCGTTGGATTGCCCGGAGAGGGTGAACCGCTTGGTGCTGTTGGGCGCGCCGGGTGGAGCGTTGCCCGGCGTTCGTTTGGTCCCTACCCTTAGGGCGTTTACCGTGCCGGTCTTGGGCCAAGCCGTGTTGCGCCTGCCGATGCCACAGGCCGCGTACCGCCGCGCCTCGAAGGCGCTGTTAGGCGGAGATGTGCTGGATCAACATCCCGAGACCTTGACCATCGTGGGACGGCTCGCGGCACGACGGCCGGAGTTTGCCGCGACGTTGGCGAACCTCTTTCAGGTGCTGGCGAACCCGTTCGGTCTGCGGGGTGGAATCTCCGTCACCGTGGAAGAGCTGAAGACACTTCGAGCGAAGACGCTTTTGTTCTGGGGCGAGGGTGATGTGTTTTTGAGCCCGAAGGCCGCCCAGGCGTCGATTGAGGCGATTCCCAACGCGACCCTTCATTCTGTCTCAGGGGGACACGCGCCCTGGCTCGATCACCCGGTGCTCGCCGCGAAGACTGTGATGGAGTTTTTAGAGCCAAGCAAGCGCGCCGCGGCTTAGGGTCCAAGACGTCAGACGGGAGAATGTCCAAGGGGGCGAGTTGTCATCCGCAGGTTTCATGGAATGGTCAGCCGGTAGCGCTTGGTGCTACGACCGCCAATCATTCGTGCCCGCCGGCTCCGCACCACATCCTCCGCACCACATGAGGAAGGGAAAACACCGCATGAAATCGACTGCTGTCGTTTCGTCGTGGCTCTCCGCTGCTGTCCTCGCCACATCGCTTCTCGTCACCGCATGCGGTGGGCCTGAGGAGCTGGCGGCGAATGAAGACCTCGGCTCTTCGGAGCAGATGTTGGATGCGCCGAAGCCGCTCAAGTACTGGCAGGACAAGGCGAACGCGCTCATCAACTATTCGCCCACCCAGGACGTGTATCAGCGCGATCTGTTGATCACCTCCGTCTACGCGCAGTTCTTCATGAAGAACCACGACGTGTACCGCTACCCCGGGCTGGCAATGTGCGCCGGTTGGGAGGCAGGCATCCTCATGAAGTACACCGGCGACTACCTCAAGACCGGCAAGTGGATCACCCCGTCGGGAATGACCGCGTTCATCCTGCCTATCCGCGGGACCTTCGCGATGATGAGCCGCGCCGAGGTGCAGGAAGTGCACGATGCGATCGTCAAGGCGAACCTGGGTTTTTACCGGGACGCCATTCCGTTCATGCTGGCGTACCTGCACGGCGGCTCCGAGCAGATCCGCTTCCTCAACCAGCGCGGAGAGCTCAAGTACTCAGACGATCCCGCGAAGGCGGCGGCGAACGGGCTGAAGATGAAGTGGCTGGAGGCGATTGAGGCGAAGGACTGGCACAACGCGATGTATTACTTCGCGGAGTTTGAACAGCAGTACATGCTTCAAGACCTCATCTACACGCCACACAAAGTGGTCCTGACCAAGCTCTCGCGCGTCTCCGTGCTCTGCTTCACCCACCGCATTCCGCAGGACTGCCGGTTCCTCGTGCTGGACCACCCGGGGTTCAACCTCGCCAACTCGGTCAATCGTTGGACCTGGATCACCCAAAACATCTTCCCCGCGTACGAGAAGCGGTTGACCGGTGAGGCGTTGATACGCCAACAGGATTGGGCGCGGTCGTTGATCAACCCGTTCCAGCCGGACATCTAGACACCGGACAACGGCGTGGTGACCGTGGGCGAGCGCAACAACGGATCCGTTCGAGCTGCAGTGAGGGCTTGAGATTCTCGTGAGATAGGGCAGGACGGTCGTGGCTCCGGCCGTCGCTGCAACTTTCGGTGTTTCCTCCCGAAAATCTCAGGACATGGCCCTCTCTCCGCTCGCCGCCTCCGTTCGTCCCGCGCTGACTGCACAGCGGGACACCGTTTCGCTGCTGCGCAGCTACTTTCAGGGTCTTGAGCGCGAGTCTTCCAAGTCGCTTTTGACTCGCGACTACAGCGATCGGATTGGTCCGGCTCGGGTGGATGCGTTCACCAACGAGTCGGGGCTGGACGGGTTGCTGGAGAACGTCGCCAAGTCCGCTCCGCGGGGTGGGGCGGCGGTAGGCGTAAGCGGTTCACTGCTGGACGTCGCTTCTCGGCTGCGTTCCGAGCTCGTTGTCTCCCTGGACGCCAACCCTAAAGTGGCGGCGGCAATGGGTCTGTTCCAGGCGGTGCTGCTGGAAGCGGACCGTGAGGCAAAGGCGCTGGGATTGAGCAGCCCGGCGCGAGCGCAACGGGTGCAGTCGCTTTTAAAGCTGGAGAGCACGGGTGACGTCGAGGCGCTGTACCAGTCGGTGAACAGAGCGTGGCCCGCGGAGAAGAGCGCGGAGCTGAGAAAGCTCATCCAGTCGGTGCAGGACAGCAAGGAGCTCTCCGAAGACGTGGGTGCGGTGAAGAACTGGCTCACCTCCGCGGATGCTCCGGAGCGGATCGAGCACCTCACCCAGCTGGCGCGGGAGGGAAGAATTCTGGCCATCACCGCAAGCCTGGATGACGCAGCGGCCATCGAGCGCATAAACCGGATCCTCTCCGCTCATGGCACCGACGCATCGGTGTTCAATCTCTCCAACGTATTGGACTACGGCGCGAACGGTGCCAACCGCGACACCCTGCGGGCGTTGGGGCAGTTGCGCACAACGCCGGACGCCCAAGTCATCTCATCCCTGGCGCACATCCGCAGTCTCGGGCCGCGGAAGATCGACGGGCGCACGCAACAGACCCTGAGCGAGCTGGGGACAGTGGCCAAGCCCGCGGCGCTCCCCGCGCGGCAGTTGTTCGGCGATACGGAAGCGGCCTATGCCACGCAGCTTGCGAAGGACCGGCACGAGACCAGCCTTTTGCCTCCGCTCAGCGAGGCAGGCTCACTGATGATGGATGTCGGGTCGGGCAGAATCTTCGCGCCGGCGTGGTGGAGAGATCGCTTCAGCTCCTAGCAACCCGGAGCACGCGACTTACTCTTCGCCTTCGTCACTGGGCTGGATGTTGACTTCCTCCAGCTCGATGTCCAAGTCACCATTCGCGCTGCGCGTGACCGACGGCTTTTCGTCCTTGCCGGCCTGCTTCTGCGACCAAGGCCAGATTCCAGCGGCCGCGGTGAAAGCCAGGACCGCCAGACCCAAGAGCGCTGTGGCGGCGGCGAGAGGGTAACGAATCGGAGTGCGATCCTGCGTGGTGAACGCGAGCCGTGTGCGAGCGCGGGTGCGCAGCAGGCGGTGGAGCTCCGCGCGTTCACGCAGATCCAGTGACGTCGCGGGAACGATGGGCGACCGGGGCCGCGGGAACTCAAGCGCGGGCTGGATCTCCTCGGGCGACTCTTCCTCGACGAGCGTCTGGATCCGGAAGGCGTTGAGCTGACGGATCACGTCCGGGGCGAGACCCTGGTGGACTCCGCTGAGCGACTCGTCCAACGGTTGCGGAGCCCACAGCTTCGCGTTGCTCCCGCCCCACTCGTCTTCCTCACCGAGCCACCGCGCGAAGACGCCGGAGGTCTCCGGGTTGATCTCGCTGCGCGAAGCCGGGCGCGGCGCGTAGGGCTGCTGTCCGCCGTGATTCGCGTCGGTGCGCGCGACCGCAATGTCGTTGTGATCCGCGAGCGCGGGATCGTGCTCGCCGCGATTCGCGGCTGTGATCGGAGCGCGGTCGTCGAGAAGCGCGTCAGCAGGCGGGGGCGGTGGCCGGGGTGTCGGCGTCGGTACAGGTGCCGCGAGCGCGAGGACTCTCTGGAGCGAAGGAATCGCCTCGGCGCTCGAGCTGGGCCGCGTGCTGGTAGGCCGCAAAGTCGCCGTGCGGTTGCGACGGGCCACGTCGATGGAAGGCGTGGTCATGCTCTCGACCGCGATGGCTTCGTCGCCGGGCAGCGCAGTCGAAGGGAAGGGCGCGGCGCTGGCGGTGGACTCGGCGGCATCCGGGAACTGTGTCGCCGTTCGTTCCTGTTCCAGCGTCGCGGGCAGCGTGGCCACCGCGCTGGATTCGCCTTGAGGACGAACCGACGCGATACCACCCGTCGCCGTGGCGCGCGGCTCAGCCTTGGGAAGTGGAGGAGGGCCGACCGGAACGTCGTCGGGAAGGATGTCCTCGTCGGAGAGCTCATGGACAATCTGCTCTTCGTCGGGGGCGTTCAGCATCTCCGTGAGGAACTTCATCGCGCTCGAGAGCGAAGCGACCGCCGTCTCCAGCGCGATTTCCGCCGGGTTGGGCTCCGACTTGGTTTCCGTGGAGAGACCGGAATCTTGTGCAGAGGATGACGACAGGAGACTGGCCGCTTCGGCGATCTCACTGTCCTTCAAGTCCAGTCCTTGAGGTTCCTCCGAAGCCGCGAGAGGAAGCGGTTGGTTGTCGCCACTTCCCAGGGTGGACGTCAGCGATACCGGAACGGACGCAGCAGGTGCGGACGTCGACTCCAGGTCAAGAGCAGGCGCCGGTTCGCTGCTCAGAATGTAATCATCGGAGATCGGATCAACTTCGACCCCAGACGCGTTGTCCTGGGACAAGAACTCAGCGCGGTCATTGTCCCGGGACAAGATAGCCGCTTCGGATGCGCGCTCTGCCCAGGCGAGGAAGGGATCGTCGGCGAAGACACTGCGAGGAGTTCCCTCGTTGGCGCTTCGCTCGGTGCTCAGGACGTCACGGAGCGCCTCGGCGCTGGGTTCTGGCGCAGCGTCGAGCTCCAGCGCGGGATCGACCCAGTACTCGTCCGTGTCTTCGTCGAGGTCAAGCGGCGTGAACTGAATCTTCTTTTCCGCTGCTGGGTTCTTCAGCACCAGCCCTTCCGGCCACTGCCACATCGACGGCTCTTCATCGTCCAGGTCGTCGAGGGCGGCGCTAGCGGCGACTTCCAGATGCAGCTTCTCCGGCTGACGTTCACTGACGGGGAACGTCGCGGACCTGATCTCAATCGGCGTCGCGATGCGCAGCGGCCGCGGTGCGGGGTGACTGACGGGCCACTCGAGCGGTTCGATGATCCGCTTCCGCATTGAGGGGGAGGTCTGACTCTGCGCTCCGCGAAGCACGCCGGATTGATGGAGTTGATTCAGCGAGATGAAGTCAGCCAACTCATCGACGGACGACGCGATCAATACATCGCGAACCGTCCGCGCGCCGTCGAAGAGCTGCAACATCTGGTGCAGCCGAGTTGGCAGTCCCGGCGCGGTTTCCGCGAGCCGCAGGTAGTCCACCTGCCACCGCGCTTCGAGCGACGCTGCACGCGCGGTGACGTCTCGCCAGCGGCGCACCACAGGCCAGACGGAGTGCGAGAGCTCCCGCAGTCCCAGCGCCAAAGGTCCTGGCTCACCACCATCGGGACCGGCTTCAAGGTGATAGGGCCCGCGCGCCAAAAGCAGCGTGCGCAGCACCGCGCGGCCGGGATTGCCCGCGAACGTGGCGCGCACCACCGCGCCGCGTCGGAACGCAACCTCTGCCGCGCCCTGTTCTGTAACAATTCGGCCGCTCGACATTCCGGACAACAACGCTCGCAACAATTGCGCGATAGGGAGCTCCGCGGTGGTCGAGCTGAATGTTCTGTCTTGCGACGACGCGCCGCACTTCAACCGAACCAGCGCCACCACGTCGCGCGCGGTGAACGGCTTGAACAGGTAGTCGTCCACGCCCATGCAGACGAGATCTTCGCCGGGCAGGTGACCGCCACGGGTGAGCAGAATCACCGGAACCCGCGCCAGGGATTTGGAGAGCAGCAGCTCACTGCGGAAGCGCCGGCCGTCCGTGCCGCGGAGGCCCGCTCGAATGACAACCACCGAGGGTGACTTGCGGTCCAGGTGCAGAAACGGCGCAGCCTCTTCTGCGCTTCCAACCGCGACCACCTCGAAGCCGGCGCGGGAGAGCGCGACCTTCAGAACGTTGCGAGCGCGTGGTTTCGGCTCAACGACCAAGACCCTCGACGCAATGCGAGCGATGATCCGCGAGCTCGCGAGCGTGCTCGCTGCCGCAGGAAACTCAGACGCTGAAGGTGTGGCCATGACCCAGCTGCCGGTACGGAAAAAACGCACCGGCTTCAGAGTGGATCGCCGAGTGGGAGTCGACTTCCCTTCGGTCTCGAAAACGGACCGCCTGTACAAGCGTTTACAGCGGGTCGCGCGCGAAGCTCTGTGCCTGGCTGAATTCCAGCGCAATCTCCAGGACTTGGGTCTTCCGCTTCAGGCCTTCTGGGCTACCCTTTCACCGACCGCCATGAGTTACACGCTAACGACCGACATTGCCGAGACGATCCTCGAGGGTTTCGACAAGCACTACCGGATCTTTAGAGACGCAGCGCGCGCCGCGAAGGATCGCTTCGAACGCGCTGACTGGAACGCGGCCGTGGAGGCGGTGGCGAAGCGCCTGCGGATGTACGACGACCGCGTGCGCGAAGCGGTGGAGAACGTGCGCGAGCGCTTTCCCGCGGCGGGCGCTGACGAATCGCTCTGGCCGCACATCAAGCTTTCGTTCATCGGCCTGCTCTACAACCACCGTCAGCCGGAGTGCGCGGAGACGTTTTACAACAGCGTCGCCTGCCGCGTGTTGCACCGCCGCTATTACAACAATGAAAACATCTTCTGGCGGCCGGCCGTTAGCACCGAGCACCTGGACGGAGAGAAACCGACCTACGACTGCTATTACCCGCCGGGCGCAGAGCTGAAGGGGACGTTTCGACAAATCCTGCGCGACTGCCGTTTGCGCAATCCCTTTCAAGATCTCGATCGCGATCTGGGATTCATCACCGCCACCGTCGCCGAATTTCTGCCGGATCCCAAGGACCGTCGTCCCAATTTTCAGATCCAAATTCTCTCGTCGCTCTTCTACCGGAACAAGGCCGCGTACGTGGTGGGGCGCGCGCTCAACGGCAACGATGTTTTCCCGCTGATCCTTCCGCTCCTCCAAGACGAGCAGAAGCGCCTCTACGTCGACACCGTGCTTACAGACCCGAGCCACGTGGGCAGACTGCTCAGTCTGGCGCGGGCGTACTTCATGGTCGATATGGAGGTGCCGTCGGCGTACGTGGAGTTCCTGCAGTCGCTGGTGCCCACTCGTCCCAAGGCCGAGCTCTACACGCTGATCGGCCTGCAGAAGCAGGGGAAGACCCTCTTTTACAGGGACCTGCAACGCCACCTGATCCACTCCAGCGATCAGTTCGTGCTCGCCCCCGGTGTGAAGGGCATGGTGATGATTGTCTTCACCCTCCCGTCATTTGCGTATGTCTTTAAGGTCATTCGCGACTGGTTTTCGCCGCCGAAAGAGTCTGACGAGGCCGCGGTGCGCGAGAAGTATCTGCTGGTGAAGCACCACGATCGCGTGGGACGAATGGCGGACACGCTGGAGTTCTCAGAGGTGGCGTTCCCCAGGGATCGCTTCGATCCCGCGTTATTGGAGGAGTTCGAAAGGCTGGCGCCCACGCAGATTGAACGCGATGGCGACAATGTTGTTATCAAACACCTCTACGTAGAGCGGCGGTTGGTGCCGCTGGACATGTTCCTCGCGACCGCGGACGAAGCGCAGACGCGCGAAGGAATCAGCGAGTACGGCTACGCGGTGAAGGACCTGGCCTCCGCGAACATCTTTCCGGGCGACCTGCTGCTCAAGAACTTCGGGATGACCCGTTACGGGCGCGTCGTCTTCTACGACTACGATGAGATCGCCTACCTGACCGACTGCCGCTTCCGCCAGCTCCCCTCCGCATCCAACGATCACGAAGAGACGTCGGGAGAGCCTTGGTACTCGGTGGACGCGCACGACATTTTCCCGGAACAGTTCCCCACCTTCCTTTTCCCGCCGGGGAAGAACAAAGACCTGTTCATGGAGATGCACGGAGAGCTCGCGGATCCTCGCTTCTGGATCTCGCGCCAAGAGCGGCTGCGCGCGGGTTATCAGGAGAGCGTGTTCCCGTATCCCGAAGAGATCCGCTTTAAGAACCGTCGACGATGAGCACGCGAAGCAAGCTGCTGCTCTTGGGCAGCCTCTACTTCTCGCAGGGACTGCCGTACGGGTTCTTCACCGTGGCGTTGCCCGTGTTGCTGCGCCAACAGGGACTCTCGCTGCCGCAGATTGGACTCTCTGGGCTTCTCTTTCTTCCGTGGGCGTTCAAGTTCGGGTGGGCACCATGGATTGACGCGGTGAGGGCGCCTAAATGGGGCAAACGCCGCGCGGTGATCATTCCGCTTCAGCTTGCGTCGATCGCAGTGTTGCTCGCGCTGTCCGGTTTGGGCTCCGCGCGGAACACGGTGCCGCTGTTCATCGGCGTGCTCTTCGTCAACGTCCTCTCCGCCACGCAGGACATCGCGACCGACGGCATGGCGGTGGAGGTGCTGGACGCGAATGAGCGCGGACTGGGCAACGGGCTTCAGGTCGGCGCGTACCGGATTGGAATGATTCTGGGCGGAGGCGTGATGCTCTCCGTCTTCGCGCGTTGGGGTTGGACTGCCGCGTTCATCGGACTCGCGCTGCTGCTCTGTCTCGCCAGCCTCAAGATCTTCACTTTCCAGGAGCGAACCGCTGTCGCCGGACAGGAAGAGAAGGGCGGAACATGGTTGCGAAAAGGGCTGGGTCGCTGGGCCCTCGTTCTGGTCGCGTACAAGGCGGGAGAGTGGTTCGCGGGCGGAATGCTCAAGGCCTTCCTTCACGATTCCGGCCAGACGCTGGAACAGATTGGTTTGATGCTCGGCACCGCGGGAAGCACAGCAGGTCTTGTGGGTGCAATGTTGGGCGGTTGGCTTACGCCAAAATTGGGACGGCGGCGCGCGTTGTTGACCTTCGGCGTCATTCAAGCCGTGGGCGTCGGTTCCTTCGCGGTGGCAGTGATCGCCCCTTCGACCGCGATGTTCTACGCGTTGACCGTCATCGAGCACGTTGTGTCGGGGCTCGCCACTGCCGCGCTCTTCACGGCGATGATGGATTGCTGCCGGCCTGACCACGCGGGCTCCGACTACACAGTGCAAGCGAGTCTGGTGGTTGTAGCCGCTGGGGCTGCCGCGGCGCTCTCTGGCTACTCTGCGGAGGCTTGGGCGAAACAAGCTGAGTCGATGTTGACGAGTGCTGCGTGCGAAAGCGGAGGCGGACCCTGTCATCTCTCCGCGCAGGCGCTGGGCTACGGCGGCCACTTCCTTCTCGCCGGAGTCCTCTGTCTGCTCGGCGTCGTAGCCGTCTGGCTCTACCGCGCGAACGCGCAAGAGTTTACGCTGCTCAGTGCAGCGACTCCGGCATCCCGTCCCAATACCTTGGCGTGAGCCGCTGAAGTTTCGTGACGTTCGGCATGCTCTTTCATCCTTGAGGTGGTCATCCGATTCTTCGATGGGAAGAGAAGGCCGCCCCGCCAATCGTCGTTCCGATCCGTAACGTCTCGTGTCGTTCTGACCCGCGCGCTGGGGGAGCACGAGGGGCCGTTCGTTTCACGCCCCGCAGACCAAGCTTAGAGCGCTTGCTGTGAGATCGCGTCCTCAACCTTCTCAGGCGGAACTGTCGACAGCTGTGTAGCCTCGGGGAGCGTGACTTCGTCCTGCGCATTCACGAGAAGGCCGTTGAACGCTTGCGCATCTCGCGCGATCGGCAGCGCTCCTTGTGCATAACGCCAACCGTGGTGCAGCGCAGTGCCGAGGAAAACGAGTCCCGCGAGAATGACTCCGACCGCGGGACCTGCTCCGAGGCGAATTCCGAGCAGGACGAGCAGAATTCCGAGGAGTCCTGACC
>JBQTKE010000462.1:0-7552 GCA_052386435.1 Myxococcaceae bacterium | reverse complement strand
CTCTGCGCGACTCGGCCTCTGGCGCGCTCGCTCCGGCGCCGTACGCGCTTTCGGCGAACCTCCTGAGCGCCGGGCTTTCGGCGAGCTTCTCCGCAGGCGCGAGCTGCGCGACGCCGATTTCGTCCATCGCCTTTGCGGCGGGAGAGAGCAGCAAGCAGATCTACTTTTTTCCGACTGCTGTCGGCACCGCCAGTCTCTCCGCCAGCCATGTCGATTTCCTACCGGGGAGCGCGGGGACGTCGGTGATTCAGGTCGTGCCGAGTCGGCTTCTCTTCGTGAGCCCTCCGCAGACGCGGGCCCCCGGCGCATGCTCCGCGCCCTTCGAGCTCGAGCTTCAGGACGATGCGGGTGTGGCAGTCAACCCGGGGGTCGATTCGGCAGTGAGCCTGAGCACCACGGCCGGGGCCGGCGCTCTGTTCTCCGATTCGGCATGCACGGTCACGGCTGACTCGGTGTCCCTGCCCGCGGCTGCAACGCGAGCCGTCTTCTACGCGAGGTCGACGACACCGGGGAGTTACACCGTCACCGCGGTGCTCGGCAGCTACCCGCAGGCGCTGCAAGCTTGGGTCGTGACGGCCGATCCGCTGGCGCTCGAGCCGGTCATTCAGATGCTCAGCGTCGGGTGTGGGTGCAGCTCGACGGATCCCGCGAGTCTGCTCGGTGTCTTCGCGCTTCTGTATGTCGTGCGTCGACGGACGCGGGCATAAGCGTTCTGCTTGGGGCTGATCCGCTCGTCCTCGACCGCGATGGCGGGCTGACTCTCCCCGGCGAAGGACGATGAGTGATGCCGGTTGTTGCTCGGGGAGCTTCGTCGTCTCTGTTCAGCGGCAGGGTGTTTCAACTGTAAGGCCAACCTCGGAATTTCGTTTCGCTCTATGAGGAAAGGAAAACATGAACACTCGGCCCAATTGGCGCCGGAGATCGATCCCGTTTGCGGCATAAAGGTGGATTCGGCAGCGTCGAAGGGTGGGACTTGGGACCATGGGGGGACGCGGCCATGAGCCTGTCGTCTGTCTAGGTGATTGGAAACGCTCTGCGCCTTCGACGGATCTCGCTGTGAGGTTGCGCTCAACCCATTGGTCATGTGGAGGCGTCTCTATGGCCCGTTCACTCGCCGTCCTCGTTTCCGTGGCGGTGCTTTTGTCTGCATGCACGTCGGCACTGCAGCCGCTTCCAATTTCTGTTGACCCTTCGAATCCAGAGGGTCCTGAAGCGGCGCCCGCTCCCGTCACAAGCGCTCTTCGGAAACGACAGGACCCGGAGCCTGCTCAAGCAGTGCCTTCTCCAGAGGGAAGGCAGGCCGTCTACTCCTGTCCGATGCATCCAGAGGTGATGCAGTCTGAACCCGGGCGCTGTCCGAGGTGTGGGATGCGGCTCGAGATTCGCCCTCCGACAAGCGGAGGCGAGATGGATGTTCCCGATGCGGGAAACGGGCACGGTCATCACAAACCCTCATCTGGCGGAGACCATCCGTGAGAGTCAGATGGCCGTCTTTGCTGGTGCCTGTTGTTCTCGGAGGGTGCGCATCAATCTCGAAGGAGCGCGGACACGCGGAAGTTGCCCAGCTCGTTCAAGAGCGCGCGGGATTCAAGACCCAATGGGATCAGGGCACTCCGGCCGACGAACAAGTGGGCAGACAGGTCAACGCACTTCTTCAGGCGGGGCTGACGCGACACGGCGCGATCGAAATTGCGCTCGTTAACAACCCTACTCTGCAGGCCACCTACGAAGAGCTCGGCGTGGCTCAAGCGGACCTTGTGGAAGCCGGACTGCTCCCGAATCCAACGCTTCAAGGAAGCATCGGCTTTCCCGTGCTTGAAGGCGGACTGGAATACGAAGGCTCTCTCGTTCAGAGCTTCCTCGGCATTTTCGTGTTGCCCCTCCGCAAGAAGGTGGCGAAGGAGCAGTTCACGGTCGACATGCTGCGCGTTGCCCACCAAGCCCTCGAAGCGGTTGCGAGCGTGAGGAAGTCGATGGCCCGGGTTCAAGCCCAGGTGCAGCTGGTCGAGCTGCGCCGGCTCGCATTGTCCGCGGAAAGTGCCTCGGCGGAATTGGCCGAACGGCGGTTCAAGGCGGGTAACATTTCAGAACTTGAGGTCGCGATGGAGCAGGCGGCCTTTCAGCAAGCGCGATTGGAGCTGGCTGAGGCAGAGCTTGGGCTGACCCAGCGCAGGGAGGAGATCAACCGTCTCCTCGGGCTATGGGGTGCTCAGACGGATTGGAAGCTGGCGGAGAAGCTTCCTGACATTCCGGATAAAGAATTGCCGCTTGAGCACGTCGAGGCGCGCGCGATTCGACAACGGCTCGACGTGGACGCGGCGAGAAAGCAGGCCTTGCTCATGCAGAACGCGGTTGGGTTGGCGAAGTCCACGCGTTTTTTGGGGCTCTTGGAGGTCGGGGTTCACGTGCACCAGGACGCGGATGGCCCTCGGCTGTTCGGTCCTACTCTCTCCATCGAGCTTCCGATTTTCAACCAGCGGCAGCCCCTCATCGCCCGGCTGGAGTCGCAGAGATCACAGGCGGAGCGAAAGCTCCGAGCGCTGTCGATCAACGCTCGCTCTGAGGTCCGGCTGGCGCTCGCGCAGCTGCTGACAGTTCGGGAAAGGGTAGAGCACTACCGTCAGGTGCTGCTGCCGCTCCGTGAGAAGGTCATCGCGCAGGCGCAGCTTCAATACAACGGGATGCAGATCGGGCTGCCTCAATTGCTCGACGTGAAGAAGAAGCAGCTCGAGGGCTACGCCGAATACTTGGGGACCGTGCGGGAGTACTGGGAGACTCGAGCCGAGTTGGAGCAGTTGATGGGCGGAAGTATTGGACCGATCACCCAGCAACAGGTCGGCGAGCGCTGACCGCGCCGCCTTGGCATCGACATTCACTTGGCTCGCGGTGCGCGATGCCTGGGAGATTCACTGTGAAAGCAGAAGAACCTCGCGCTGCCGTGAGAACGAAGAGAAGTAATGCGGCTGACTCCGACCTGATCACCCGCCGGAGTATGCTGGCGACGAGTGCCGCAGGCTTGGCCGGAGTGACGTTGCTCGGTGGTGGTGCTGCGCTCGCGTCGGATGTTCTGGGAGCTCAACGACCTCGGACGGGATCCGCCGCCGAAATGGGCGGCTCGCACGCGAAACAAGACTGGATGACTCCAGGACGACCCGGTCGCGACTATCAGCCAGTCGTGGTGCCCAACGGCACGAAGATGCCGTGGAAGGTCGTCGATGGGGTGAAGGTCTTTCACATGGTCGCGGAGGAGCTCGAACACGAATTCGCGCCCGGACTGAAGGCGCTCTGCTGGGGGTACAATGGGCACGTGCACGGGCCGACCATCGAAGAAGTGGAGGGCGAGAGGGTCCGCTTCTACGTGACCAACCGACTGCCAGCGCCCACCACGGTTCACTGGCACGGGCTGCTGCTTCCGAATGGAATGGACGGTGTTGGCGGCCTGAATCAGCGAACGATTCGGCCCGGAGAAACCTTCAAGTATGAGTTCACGCTTCGCCAGAACGGCACCTTCATGTACCACTCCCACCACGACGAAATGACCCAGATGGCGTTGGGCATGGTCGGCATGTTCATCGTTCATCCACGTCGTCCTCGTGGTCCACGGATCGATCGCGACTTCGCCATCATGCTGCATGAGTGGAAGATCGATGCGGGGGCTCGGCGGCCGGATCCGAATGAGATGATCGAATTCAACGTTCTGACGATGAATGCCAAGGCATTTCCGGGGACCGAGGCGCTCGTGGTCAGGAAGGGCCAACGGGTTCGTATTCGTTTCGGCAACCTCAGCGCGATGGACCACCATCCAATTCACTTGCATGGGTACCAGTTCCTCATCACCGATACCGACGGCGGGGCGATTCCGCGCTCTGCGCAGCTGCCGGAGACGACCGTTCTCGTTTCCGTGGGATCCACGCGCACCATTGAGTTCGTCGCTCATGAGCCCGGTGATTGGGCGATGCACTGCCACATGACCCATCATGTGATGAACCAGATGGGGCACGGGTTTCCCAACATGATTGGCGTCGACCCTGGTGGCCTCGACACGAAAGTTCGGGCACTGCTTCCGGGTTACATGACGATGGGCCAGGAGGGCATGGACATGTCCAAGCACGCAGGGCACATGCCTTTGCCGATGAACAGCATCCCAATGCTGGGTGCCAAGGGAAAGCACGACGAAATCACGATGGGCGGGATGTTCACGGTGCTGAAGGTTCGCGACCGCCTCTCCGGCTACGCCGACCCGGGCTGGTACGAATCGCCCGCGGGCACCGTCGCGCTACAGGCGTCTGCTGCGGACTTGAAGAGGGACGGAATCAATATCGAGACAACACCGCAGGGTGAGTCCAACGAGGCGGTTCGTCACGGTTAACCCCCGCCCCAACTCGATCAGCGTTTCGCCGCGGCGAGCTTCTCAGCTTGCGCTTGCCTGGCTTCACCCATCCCTATTTCACTTGGATGACGCCGACCATCGCGGGGACATGCGACTCGCACAAATAAGGGTAGAGCCCAGCGGTGGGGAAGGCGACGGTGAGATCCGCATTGCCGGTGCTTTGGGAAGGCACAGGGTTCGGTGTGCTTCCGCGCGTTCCCATGTACTCGCCGGACCTCAGCGGATGCGTGGAAAAGCTGCCTTTAAAGATGACGGACTGACCCGCGGCGACGGTGAGGCACTTTGGGCTGAAGCCCAGCGCGGGGCTGGCGTTGGTGCCACCAAATCCAATGGTGCGATCATCCTGCGCACCGCTGCGGTCCGTGTACGCGGCCGCGGTGCACCCATGAATCTCTGTCACCGCTTCGCCTCCTCCACAGGCGAACGTGAAAAACAAAACGGCGCAAATGCACGGCTGACTTGTTTTCAGCATGTGTCACTCCCATTCGGTGAGGCGGGTTCAACCCCTTCATCTGATGAATCCGATTTCCGACCTGCTTCGTAGGGCTCTCCATACACCTGTCTGGAGGTTGCCATTGAAGAATGAATTTGTGTCACGCCGCATGGCCGTGTTGGGAGCAGGCCGTGCATTGGGCGTGGGGTTGGCGGCGGGCGCGCTCTCGCTGTCGGTTCGTGCTCAGGCGCAATCGTCCGCGGACGAAATCGGCGTGCTCAAGGCGCTGCTCACCGCGGAACGCAACGCGATCAAGACCTACGAAGCCGGCAAAGGCGTGTTGGACGCAGCCTCTGTGAGCGACGGACTGTACGCGTTTAAGGGGCTCATCACCGCCATTGCGCTTCACTTCCGGCAGCAGCATCTCGACCACGCCGCGAAGATCGTTGAGTACATCACCGCGCAGGGCGGGGCGGACGACGTGGGGGCGGGTGTGGCGCAGATCCCGTCCAACTTCGTAGGGAACATCAAGAATGTGGTGGATCTCGCGACGAACGCCGAGAAGGCCGCCGCCATCGCTTACACCAACGTTCAGAAGCAGCTCACGGTGCCGGATAATTCGGTTCTCGCCTCCGCCATTGGCGCCGTGGAGACGCAGCACTTTGTCGTCCTGCAACTGGTGGCACGCGGTTTTGTGGTTCCGCCATCCGCTGCGCAAGGGCAGTCCGAAACCGCGCTGGCCGCCACGGCGGCGAAGATCGCACCCAGCTCGTTTGTCGTCAGCGTGAAGGGTTCGCCCAGTCTCGCGGATGAGCAGGCGCTCCCATTCTACGACGTCACCCAATAGCCCGGACCCTAGGAACCGATCATGAACGCTCAAGACAAGCAGCTGAAACGTCGCGCCTTCCTCCGGGGCTCCGCCGCAGTCGCAGGCGCGGGGCTCGCCGTTTCGGCGTGTGGCACCAACACCACGATGGACGACGCCGCGAAGCAGAAGGAGATCACCCAACTCAACGCGTTGCTCACCGCCGAGTACAAGGCTTTGGATGCGTACGCGCAAGGCGCCGCGGTGTTGACCGCGGAGAAGAACGACATGACGAAGACCCAGGCGCAACGGGATCTCGCGTCGCTGGTGCTCGCCGTGGCGGGCGAGTTCATCAAGGACCACACCGCGCATGCGGCGCTGCTGGACAAGACGGTGAAGGATCTGGGCGGTGCCGCGGTGGCCAAGGAGAGCGCCAAGTTCACTTTGCCCACCGGCTTCAAGGCGTCCACGGTGAACGTGATGAAGCTCGCCGCGAACGAAGAACGTCGCGCGGCGATCGCCTACAACGGCGTCATCAAGGAACTCGGCACCCCGAGCAACCGCTTCATCAGCGCGGCCATAGAAGGTGATGAGACGCAGCACTACATGGTGCTCGCGGCGCTGATTGAAGGGCTCGCCGTGCCAACGATGACCATCATCGCGGATCAGGTGGTTCCGCGCGCGTTCGTCGCGACGACCGTGGATCAGGGCGGAGAAGCAGGCCTCGAAGCAGAGGCTGACATCTCAGTCAGCGACAACGCCTGATCAGGTGGAGTCCGGCGGCTCTTCACGGTGCAGAATCGTGGAGAGCTGTTCCATCCCGCGGCGAATGCGCGTCTTGACGGTTCCGAGCGGTGCGCCCAGGTGTTCGGCGATCTCGGACTGACTCAAGCCCTCGTAGAACGCTAAGGAGAGCGCGTGACACTGCTCTTCCGGCAGCCGCTTGAGCGCGTTCCGGAGGCGATCATGCTCGACCTTCTTGATCAGCAGCTCATCCGCGGAAGCCAGTTTTGTGTCCTGCACGAGGAGGTCGCTGGTCAGCGCGGCGCCGCGCCGGGCGAGCGCGCCCTCCGCTCGCGCGCGGTCAAGGGCCCGGCTGCGGGCGAGCATCACCAACCAGGCAACGGCGGTGGCCTTCTTCGCTTCGTACTCGCGTGCGCGCTGCCACGCCTGCATGAAGACTTCCTGGACCACTTCTTCCGCCAGAACTGTTTGTCGCGTGATGCGCAAAGCGACGCCCATCAACAACGGCGCGTAGCGATCGTAGAGCTGCTCCAGCGCGGCATCGTCGCGAAGCGCGACCAGCTGCAAGAGCCTCTCGTCTTCGGCGCGCATCTCCAGGGACGGAGCTTCGCCGATGGCTTGGCAGCGCGGGGCGGCGCCCGTGGGTGCGCCTCTGGGTGGAAGGTGCGTCACGC
This sequence comes from Myxococcaceae bacterium, assembly GCA_052386435.1. Classification (GTDB taxonomy): domain Bacteria; phylum Myxococcota; class Myxococcia; order Myxococcales; family Myxococcaceae; genus JBQTKE01. The sequence goes on along the minus strand of JBQTKE010000462.1, from coordinate 506 downwards.
ATCGCCCCCGGAATCGGTCAGCTCGATGAACCCGTTCACCACCGAAGCGGCGATGCAGTCAGATCCCTCCAGCGCCACGTACGCGTGCTCGCTTCCCGCGTCTTTCGTCAGCTGCTCTCCGGCCCAGACCTCTTTGCCCGTGTCGACTTCGCGAAGCCCACCTTGCAGCACCAGGTTCAGCTCCGCTCCGGTGTGTCGGTGCGAGGGGAACTTGCGACCCGGCAGCACCCGCACAAAGCCTGCGAAAGCCTCCGGATAACGAGGTCCGGTCTGGACGGGGAAGAGCGAGATGCCTGGCGCGGGGCCTTCCATCCAGCGCGACGGATCGAATAGCCCGTCCACCATCGCCCGGACCTCTTCGAGCGGGAGATCAAACAGCTGGGCGATGGCGGGCAGCAGGTCCGCGAACCGTGCGGGACCGCGAATGGTCCGGAGAAGACGACGCCTGGCCTCAGGCGAGGGGGCAACCGGAACGGCATCTCTCGCAAGAGAATCCACGGTTTCCT
>JBQTKE010000461.1:0-4503 GCA_052386435.1 Myxococcaceae bacterium | reverse complement strand
GTTTGTCTCTTGGGTTTCTTCAGCGCGAAGACGCGCGTCCGCTCCGAGCGAGGCCTTGAGTGTTTTTTCCAGTTGGGACGCAGTGGGGAGCGCCGCGCCTTCTCCCGCTTCCTGGTCAATGCGCAGGACGATCCGTTCGCCAGGACCCGCTCGGAAACTTTGATCCGCGCCGACTCTTGCGGTCCATCCTTCAGGCAGCGGAACTTTCACGCCAAAGCGCGCCGCCGGCGCGGAGGACGCGAGCAGCGCTCCCCCATCCGGTTTCGAAGACGACGCGGGGCACCCGCCCAAAACAGCGAGCGCCCCGGATGAGATGACGACGCGTGTTAGGCCTCGCATCGACTACTTCTTCGACGGCTCCAGCGGCAGCACCGCGCTGGTCTTGCCGGTTGCTTCCATCTTGCACGAGCCTTCGAAGATCACCCCGCGATCAATCGACAGCGAAGGACATTCCAGATTGCCCTTCACGCGTCCCGGCTGATGCAGCTCAATGTGCTGCGTCGCCTTGATGTTGCCCTCGACGCTGCCGTTGATAATCACCGTGCCCGCGACAATCTCCGCGAAGACCTTGGCGCCATCTCCAATCACCAAGGTGTCCTTGGTGTTGATCTGCCCGGAGAACTTACCGTCAATTCGAACTTGACCTTCGAAGGTGAGCTTCCCTTCGAACTCGCTTCCCTTCCCCAGCAACGCGTTGAGCTCTCCGCCACGTGCGACCACCGGCTCCTCCTCCCGCTTGATCAGTGCCATACCGTCCTATCCGGTCATTTCCGCATCAGGGCCAGGAGACGATCCAGGTCCTCGTACGAGAAGTAGTCGATCTCCAGCGTGCCCTTTCCACCGCGGTCCGAAAGCCGAACCTTGGTGCCGAGCACGCGCTGCAGTTCCTCCACCACACTGCGGACCGATGCGCTGGTCTTCGTCCCCGGCTTCTTCGATGACGACGACTCTGACTCCGGCCGGCGTTCCTTCACCAGCCGTTCCGTCTCGCGCACGCTGAGCCGATCCGCCGCGACCTTCCGGGCAAGCTCCACCAGCTCCGGCATCTTGGGACTGCCCAAGAGCGCGCGAGCGTGCCCCATGTTGATCTCTCCGCTGGCCAACATGCCCTTCACTTCATCCGGTAATGAGAGCAGGCGCAAAGAATTGGCCACCGAAGACCGATCTTTGGAGACCTTGGTGCTCACCTGTTCCTGCGTAAGCCGGAACTCGTCCATCAACCGCTTGTAGCCGAGCGCCTCTTCAATCGGGTTGAGGTCCGCGCGCTGAAGGTTCTCGACGAGCGCGAGCTCGAACGCCTGTCCCGCCGACGCTTCACGCACCACCGCGGGAATGTCCTTGAGCCCGGCCAGCTGCGCCGCGCGCCAACGACGTTCGCCCGCGATGATCCGGTAGCTGGTCCCTTCCTTGCGGACCAGGATCGGTTGAATCAACCCCTGCGTCTTGATCGAATCCGACAGCTCCTTGAGCTTGTCTTCGTCGAACGTCTTGCGCGGCTGACCGTTGTCGCGACGGATCGATTCAATGGGCAGCCGGAGCATGCCGTTCTTTTCAGGCAGCGCGCCTTGGGTGGGGACCGCGCCCTGGCTGGGAATGAGGGCAGAAAGTCCGCGTCCGAGCGCCCGCTTCTGCTTGTCGCTGCTCAGGTTCAATTTGTCGTTCCCCCGCAAGGTTCTGGAAGGGGGCGGTGTTGACCCCCGAATCGGTTTCTTGAGCAGCCGTGACTTAGGCGCGAGCGGCGACACGGGAAGCACGCTGGACCGGACGGGACTTCTCCATGCGCGCCTTGTCGCGACGCAGGATCTCTTTGCCAAGCGCGAGGTAGCTCTCGCAGCCCTTCGACTTGATGTCGTAGAGCAACACCGGCTTGCCGAAGCTGGGGCATTCGGAGAGCCGCACGTTGCGTGGCACCACCGCACGGAAGACCAGCTCCTTGAAGAAGCCGCGAGCTTCCTCCGCGACCTGGTGCGCGATGTTGGCGCGACCATCAAACATGGTTAGGAGGATGCCTTCGGTGACCAGGTCCGGGTTGAGCCCCTGCTTCACCAGGTCGATGGTGTGCATGAGCTGGCTCAATCCTTCGAGCGCGTAGTACTCGCACTGAAGGGGAATGAGGACCGAATCCGCCGCGGTGAGCGCGTTGAGGGTGAGCAAACCGAGCGACGGCGGCGAGTCGACGATCACGTACTCATAGTCTTCCGTGTTTCCGCGGAGCACGTCGCGCAGCCGGTACTCGCGACGGTCTTCACCGACCAGCTCTACTTCAGCGCCCGTGAGGTCCGGGGTCGCCGGGACGATCTGTAGATAGCGAAGCTCCGTTTCATGGATGAGCTCTGAGATGGGTCGGTTATCTATGAGGGCCTCGTAGATCGTGCCCTTCATTTGATCCGCCTTGAGCCCCAATCCGCTGCCCGCGTTCCCTTGCGGGTCCATGTCAACCAGCAACGTTCGACGTTCCGCGGACGCCAGACTCGCCGCTAAGTTGATCGCGGTCGTGGTCTTGCCTACGCCACCCTTCTGATTCGAGATGCAGATGATCCGGCTCAAGGTCCAACCCCTCCGAAGACAGGAACAGCGTCGACTTCGCCGCGAACACTACGGGACGTAGCTGACATCGGAAGGGGTCGGAAGAATTTTCCTTCGCTTTTCGCGGAGGTCGGCCTTCGGGGTCAGGCTTTACACTCTTCTGCTCCGCAATCAGCACGCCTGCCGTCTGAGCTCCTGCCCGTCTGAACCTCTCGCCTTTTACCTACCAGGACCGCGACGGCCCTTCAGACTCACGCCTATATAAGGCTGGGACCGCCCGCTCCCCAGCTCCAACCTTAAGGAAGCGACCCGCGGTCAGCCGTCCGGTACGAGCTCCTGGGCGGCGCGGTTTAGCGCCGGGCTCGTTTGAGAAGGATGCGACCCTCGCGAGCGGGGGTCTGCACGCCATCATCGGGACGTGACCGGGCGAGTTCCGGGCCTGGGTTCCGCCGCGACCGCCGACATCCCACGCTGTTGATGAGCGGCGCCCTTGCTCCTCCCCAACTTCTCCACAGCCTTGACCACTGATTCTCGCTCCGAAGGAAGCTCCAAGCACTGCATCGCTTTGAGACTTTGGTCCGTCCAGCGAACGTTCCACGTGGAACGCCGGCCGCGGTTAGCCGACGTTTCGAGAGCGGCGCGCATCAGCTCTACACCGTGTCGGAGGTCGGCTTCGGGCGACCGCCCTCTTCACGAGCGCTACCAGCGCAAACCACGCCGGCCTGGTCCTCTCCCCCTCCCCAGACATCGCCCAAGCTCGAGGCGCTCCTGCCTTGCGTACCTTAAAGCCTCCGTCGCCTGCTCGTTTCGAGCCACATCCGCCGTGACCCGCAACGCCGCGCTTAACGGTCGGCGCTCGACGCCGCTCATCCGCAGCTCCTGTCTTCGGAGTTTCAAGCCGCTTCCGCCGGGCGCGCCGTGAATCAACTTTGACGCCAGCCAGTCGATCGCAACCAGCTTGGCCAAAGCCTCGCCCGGCTCCATCCGAAGTCGCCCGTCCCCTTAACAGGGTCCCCGCTCGCCGCGGTCCTCCGGAGGTCTTTGTCGCGGGGGGCGCCGGCCACTTCGTCCGAGCGCACCGCGCCCGCATCAATCGGCCCAGGCGCTCTCCCACATCGGTTCGACGGCGCCGTGGGACTCAGGCGCGCGCCACTTCTACCCATCTTCGGACACCCGCCGGGGGGGGGGAGAGGTTGGGCCGCCCCCATCGCCGCTTCTGTCCAAGCCAACATGTCCGCCGGGTGGCTTCCTTCCCGACCTTCCCAAGCGGAGAGGAGCTCTTTTGAGCAGCCGTGGCCGTAAACACCTTACCCTTTGCGATTTCTATCCCGTACCGCTGCCTCGCCGAGCTTGAGCAACACGGACCACGTTCCACACAGGGAATAAGCAACTCGAAACCCCACTCCCCTCCGCGAACAGGCGCGCGGTGATCGGGCTCATGAAGCGAGCAGTCAGAGGGATCCCTGTTCCGTGCACGCATGGACCTTGCGGTGCAGATTTTCAGCCGCGACCGATTGCACCAGGCTCTCTCAATCTATGCCCGCCGGTCCACCCAAGGGCTTTGCAGGGTGGGCCGCGGCGATGGCGCGCGTTATCAAAGCCTGAAGTGTGAAAGTCAGGCGCCGCGGCCGAAGAGCGCTGGCGTCCAGCCGCCGCGGCCCAGCAGAAGATCCACTGCCGAGCAAGAGACAGCGCTCAGCCGCGGCAGACCTTCAACTCAACCGCAGATGCCGATCGGCGTACCGGCCACCAGTAGGCAGGGCCCCGCGGTGCCACCAACATCCCGGCAGCTCAGGCCCGCGTCACTTCCGCCATCGGCGCCCCGTCATTCGCGGGCGGCACGAAGCACATCTGACTGCAGAAGTAGCCACCATCCACCAGCTTCGACGCGGCGTGGAGCAGCTTTGTCGTTCGAGCACCGTCCCCATCGGCGTTTCACGTGGAACATTTGCTCCCGCCACGGTCAGCGTCCGCGGT
>JBQTKE010000460.1:0-3309 GCA_052386435.1 Myxococcaceae bacterium | reverse complement strand
TACCACTGCGCTTTGACCTTCTTCGCGGCGTCCACCGCGCTGAGGGTGATGGCCTTCACCAGTCCTTGAGCGCGCCGACCGGCGGCGGTCGTCCCCTCCGGGTCCACCTCGAGGGTCTTGAGGAGATCCGCGAAGCCCCGCTCATCACCGGCTTGGATGCGCAGCTCTCCGCGGTTTACGAGTGCCACGGGGTTGTGCGGATCGCTCTGCAGCGCGTGTTCATAAGCGTTGAGCGCGTCCGAGCGGCGACCGAGCTTGTGGTACACGGTGCCGAGCGCGGCGTGGGCGGCAGCGTCCAACGGATTGCCTTCCACCAAGCCTTCGAACAACACCCGGGCTTCTTCCAACCGACCTGCTGAAGCGAGATCGCAGGCGACCTGCGCGATCCCTTTGGCTTGCTCCCAGGTCATCCCTTCCAGCTGCGCGAAAGTCAGCTCGCCGCGGGCGTAGGCAAGGAGCTTCTTGGTTTCACTCTGAGACGACGGATTCGAGTCAGCAGACGTGTTGGTTTGCATGGTGGATCTCTCGTTGCTGTTTTTGATGACACGAGCCACGGCTCAAGCCCTCGCGAGGTTGGAGATTGCGGTCTTCGCCATCTCGTTGAACTTGGACGACATGTTCGACATCAGGTCGTACATCTGCTTGCGGCGCTCCATGGCCCTCTGCAGCCGTTGCTGGAGCAGCTCCATGTTCTGCTGCTTCTTCGCGATGTCCTTCTGGCCCTGCTCGTCGTCCGCCTTGGTCTTGGCGCGCATTCCGGCGAGCTCCTGACTGGTGGTGCTCATCTCCGACATGGCCGAGAGCGTCTCGTCGTCCTCACGCTCGGCCAGCGTCATCAGGATGAGCTGGATCTTCGCTTCAAGGCTGATCGTGGGGTCGTTGATGATCGCGCTCAAGTCACCCGAGTCGCTGTACTTGGAGGAGGAGGACGACTGCTGGTTCACCGACACGCCGACGTTGACCGATGCGCCGGCGGAACCAGAGGAACCGGTGGTCGAAGTGGAAGTGGAGTTCGAGCTTCCCGTCGTGCCCGTTGATTTCGAAGGAACGCCGTACTTTTGAATGTCCGCTTCGACGCGCTTGATCTCCGCTTCGACGTCGATCAGGGCAACCGTCCCATCGTTTCCACCAAAGCCCGCAGCCATCTCCAGCCGGTTGAAGTATTCAGAGTGGTCAATCAGGAATTTCGCCGCGTGCTTCAGCTTCGCATCCGCGTTCGGGTTGTTGACGATCGCTTGCAGGTTTTCACGCGTGTAGAGATCATCGCGAACGCCGACCGCGGTGTCGTAGGTGGCGTGGTTGGCGCGAAGCTCCTGCAGCGCTTTCAAGTAGTCCGGGATGTCACTGGCAAGGGGGCTGTCGGGATTCGTCTTCACGGGAGTGGGCGGAGGGCTCGAAGGCGTAGCGGGGGTCGTCGCGGCCGGCGGAGGCGTCGGTGGTCCCTTGTGCACGGGACGAGCCGCGAAGTCCGCTTTCTGCTTCGCGATCTGCGCATCGACGTTCTGCTTGCGCATCGTGATGTCGCTGGGGTTCCACTTGGTATCGCCCCCGTCGATGCCGCTGCAGCCATCAATGGCGGCCATCTTGTCGGGGCGCGTGAGGAAGTAGCGGGCGGTGACCTTCGCCTGTTCGGGCGCGTTCTTGTCTTTAAGGATGTTCTCCAAGTCTGCTCTGGAGATCACGTCGTCCTTGATGCCTACGAAGTTCCAGGACGTGTTGTAGGTGCTGAAGTACTGACTGAGCTTCGCGAGGTGCTGGCTCTCCTCGATCAAAGCCGGGGCAGCTCCGTCGGCGTTCATCGCTTGCTTGCCCCGCCCGCGCATCATGACGGGGGGCGCGTCCACGATTTGGTTCCATTCCTCCGCGGACAAGGCAGCTTTTTGCGGAGCCTCTAAGCGCGGCCAACCACCGACCGAGGCGTCCACCTGGACATTCAAGGAATCGTCTGCTCCCCGAAAGCCGCACTGAGCTGACGCGTACCCGCGCGACGCATGCTCTTCCGACTTCTTCGGGGCTGCGTACTCGGTCTTCTGCGCATCCGAGACATCCTTGATGACTTCCCCGGCGAGTCCGACCGCGCCTGCCGCCGCGCTGATGTAGTCGCCCGTGCAGAGGCCAATGCCGATCTTGGCGACGTCGGCGACTTCAGGGGGAATGCCCAGCGCCTTGGCGCCCGCGTCGATGATGAACGACACAATCATGAGTTTGCTCCGGCAGGCGGCGAAGGGATGAGGGGGAACCAAGCCGAGCTGCCGCGAGCGCTCGGAACGGACCAGCGGCAGTGCAGACCCAGTGCCTGCGCCGCCGAACCCAAAACCCTTCGCGTTCCGGTGAGTTACCGACGCTCAGAACAAACGGCGCCGTCTTGAGTTGCAGACCCTCCGTCTCTTTCCGGGGATTGTCGATGCGGTGGCGGCGGTAGAGTCCGCACGTTCATGCGCGCAATGGGTTTGGATTTCGGAACGAAGACCGTGGGGGTGGCGATCGCCGACGAGCTGGGGATCACCGCTCAAGGCGTGACCACGGTGCGGCGCACGAACCTCAAGACGGACGTGGCGCAGCTCAAAGCGCTCGTGGGCGCGCGCGGGGTCACGAGGATCATCCTGGGTCTACCCTTGAACATGGATGGGAGCGAAGGACCGCGGGCGGAAGCGAGCCGCACCTTCGCTCAGACTCTGGAGCGCGAACTGGCGCTGCCCGTGGAGCTGTGGGACGAGAGGTTGACCACGGTCGCGGCGCAACGGACGCTGTTGGAGGCCGACGTTTCGCGGGCGAAGCGCAAGCAGGTGGTGGATCAACTGGCGGCGGTGTTGATTCTTCAAGGCTGGCTGGATTCGCAGCGCGGCCCCAACGATTACGGCGATGACGAGGAGTCGTAAGTGAAGAAAGTCTTGATGACCTTGCTGGTGCTCGTCCTGCTCGGTGCCGCGGGCGCGGGTGGTTTCTGGTTCTGGCGCGAGCAGCAGCTCAAGGCCTTCGTCGCGGAACCGTTCGGTTCGCCGGAGCCAAAGCTGGTCGAGGTTCCCCCCGGAAGTGGCCCTACGAAGTTGGCGTCACTGTTGACCGCGGCGGGGATCGTGTCGGACTCGGATCTCTTCTACCGGTACGTTCGCAAGGAGAACGCGGGCCCCAAGTTGAAGGCGGGAGAGTACGAGTTTACGGGCGCGCTCAAGCCACCAGAGGTCCTCGCCAAGATCACCGCGGGCGACGTGAAGAAGTACCGGTTCACCGTCCCGGAAGGGCTGCGCGTCGAGGAGATCCTTCCCATTGTCGCGGCCTCCGAGCTGAAGCTGGATCTGGAGAAGCTGA
>JBQTKE010000459.1:0-21275 GCA_052386435.1 Myxococcaceae bacterium | reverse complement strand
CCACCGCTCTGGAAGGACGAACGCTTCCAATGGGGCGCTGGCGTGGGCACCGTCACGCTGCTTGCGGGAATGTGCTTCTCCGGTTGGGGTCGTTATATCGCGCTCCTAGATGTGCCTGCGTTCGGCTTCGCCGCGCTCGTCGCATTGCAATGGGTCGACACGCTGCAGGGGACGCAGAAGGCGTCCGACAAGGGAACGCGAATAGAAGCGCGGTCCAAGAAGCTGCGCGAACAGTTCGAGCAGGAGGCAGGAGACGCCAAGCGCGCGATGGCAGCTCTGGATGCGGATACTCCCGAGGAGGCGATCGCGGCGTTGGCGGTGGTGGCGCCACTTCAAGAGAAGCGTCAGGGCGTGGTCAACCAGCTCACCGAGCTGGAGCAGGATCCTGAGTTCATCGCGCTCCCGGACAAGCTGCAGCAGGCGAAGAGCGAGATGGAGGCGCTGAACGCCGAGCTCACGGAGAAGGGCGGCAACTACTTCCGTGAAGCGCGCGAGGTGGAGCGCGAGATCGCGCGGACCCGGCAGTCAATCACCCTCGCTGAAACAGCGCTGGGCATCACCTCTGAGCCCGCGGTTGCGCCGGAAGAATCAGCTGAAGATCCGTCGCCCTCACTGCTCACCTTCGCCACTCAGCTCTTCAACACTGACATCGCCGGGGTGAGCGCGATTCTCAAAGAGCGCTGCGCCCAGTACCTCGCTGCGCTGAGCGACAAGAAGTACCTGGGCGCGGAGATCGATCTTCGAGGTCGCGCGACCCTCATCACTCCTCAGCGAAAAGTCCCCGCGAGTGAGGTCTCCGGCAAAGATCTTGACCTGCTCTACCTCTGCCTCAAGTTGACTGTGCTCGAGAAGTACAGCGCCCGGGCGAAGGTTCCGATCCTGATTGAAGACGGCCCGTACGTCGATGAGGCGAAACAGGCGTTGCTGGGGAGAATGCTCCGGCACTTGGGAACACTCACGCAGGTTCTCCATGTCACCGCCGCGCCCTTGTACGCCGGCGTCGCCGACGGTACCGCGGCGCTCTGATCGATCCATCCCCATCCGAGTGGCGAAATGAGCGAGCGGCTGTGGCGCCCTCGTGGGGCCTCGCTGCCCTCAGCTCGTCAGATGCGTCTGCTATCTGTCGCTCCGGGAGGGACGGGGCATGGTGGGAGCGAGGCGGATGTTGGGGGATGCGGCTGAGGACGCGGCGGTGGAGTACTTGACTCGTCAGGGCTACCGGATTCGCGCGCGGAACTTTCTGTGTCGCTACGGAGAGCTGGACATCGTCGCGCAGCGGGGCGACATCTGCTGCTTCGTGGAGGTGCGGATGCGGTCAACAGCGGCGTGGGGAGACCCTTCGCAGACAGTGTCCTTCGGGAAGCAGCGGCGTGTGGTGAAGGCGGCGCTCCACTACCTGTTTCGGCATGACCTTCACGACTTCGCGCTGCGCTTCGACGTGATCTCCGTCGTCGGTCACGGTCGCGATGCCAAGGTCGATCACATCCCCAACGCCTTCGACGCGGGAATGTGAGCCATGGCGGGTCGTCTTTGGTCGCCAAGCGGGCAGGGTGGCTGGGGCAGGATGTTTACCGACTGGGCCTAAGTCTCAAAAGCTGAAGGTCAGCGCCGCGTCGATCATGAAGGTGTTCGAGTCCACCATTCGGAACCGGCGGGAGGTCATGTCTGCGCGCCAGTCGAAGGTCGGGTTGATCTCCGCTAGGTTGGTTTTCACTTCGACCGTGCCGTAGCCAGGCGATCCCGGCGCGTCCAGGTCCTTGCCGATCAGCTCATTCGTGAGGACGCGTTCGGTGTTGTAGGTGTACTGCAGCCCCAGCCGCAGGCGAACGAACTCCGCCAGGTGCGCCACGAACCCGAACCGACCTCCGATGCTGGCGTAGTCGCTGGTGGAGAGGAACCGGCCGAAGAGATCGCTCATCTCGTTGTAATACCGGCCACCGCTCACGTAGGTGACGACGCCGCGCAGATCGATCGCGACCCGCTGTCCCGCCTTCGGCTTCTCGAACATCACCAACTCGGTGCCGAAGCGCAGCCCCACTTCGTGAGGTGGCTTGATCCCAGTGTCGGCGCGCGACCACGCCCCGTTGCTGCAGTTTTCGGGGCGACCCAGGTAACGCGGATCCGGGTTGTCGCAGTTGGAGTACCAACCCGAGCCCTTCATCGGCAACTGGTAAGAGAGCGAGAAATACGGATCGGCCGCACCCATTCGGCGCGAGAGCGACGTGTAGAGCTTGTACTTGTGGATGCGGTCGCCAATGTTCCCGCGCGCGTTTTCAGCGGTCGGAAGCGTGGGATCCAGCTTCGTCGCCGTGGGCGCTTCGTAGTCGATGCCGACAATCCAGGTCGGCTTTGTCTCATCCTTGGCCTGATTCAGAATTCCATAGGCCAGGCCGATCTTCAGATTCCCAATGCCGCCGCGGTAACTGCGCGTGGAGTCGTCAACCGCGAAGATCGGCTCGCGGTTTGTCCCGGGACAATTGGGAACGATGTCGCCGTTGATGCGAACGCAGTTGTTGGTGATGGACGAGTTCGACGCATCGGTCGCGCCACCGGACTGGTTAAATCCCCAGCGGCGGTCTTGGGCGAACACGATTGGAACACCGAACGAGAGCTCAAAGTCCTGCCAGATCCCAATGTGCGCTTCCAGGTTGAGTCGCGTGTCCACGCCCACGTAGCGCAGCTCGTTCGCGTCCTGGACGTCACCATCTTGGTGAACCTCGTGGACGATTTTTCCGCGGCTCGTCGTGCGCTCAAAGGCGACGTCGATAAAAAGGCCGAACGGGTCCTTCTCTTCGAAGGAAGAAGCGATACGGGTAATCTCCGCCGCGTTCGCCGCCGAGCACACGCTGGCGAGCACGAGAACCACGGCACGAAGCCGAACCATCGCTCCTCCGTACGGCACAATGATGAGTCGTCAGGTCGTACCGACGGCCCCCACCGCTGTCAAGAATTCGAAAGCCAGCTCATTGCGCCGCGTTGGCGGTGATCGGCGTCACGCCCATCAACCCATCCAGCTTTTTGATTGCCGCCTGCAACGGGGTTCGCTGAGCCTCGGGCACCGTCTGTCTGTACGTCGAGTGGATCGCGAAAGGATCCAGCACGTGATCCTCGCCGCGCATGAGCTGGTAATGCAGATGAGGCGCGAAAGAATGGCCGCTGTTGCCGCTGTTCGCAATAACCTGCCCCACCTCCACGCGCTGACCGACAGCAGTGGATTTCGGCAGCACATCCAGGTGGAGAAAGAGCGCCTTGCGCACGCCGTCCGACGCCGTGAGCTCCAGACAGTTGCCGTTGCCGCGGAAGTTCCAATTCTTCCGGGTCAGCGTCCCCGTGAACGTCGCCTTCACCGGCGTTCCGACCGGAGTGCGGAAGTCCACGCCCTTGTGCTTGCGCCCGTCACGGAGCAGGGAAGTGACCTGCTCATAATCGTCGAGGGGACTCGGTTTGAGACGCAGCTCCAGCTCTTCACCCGTGGGCTCATAGAACCGTGCGAACGGCGCCCCATCTCCCCGAAAGCGGTATGCCCGGTGCGTCTGCCCCGTTTTCCCACTCACGAAGCTGACCGCGTGAACGAGAGGCTCTTGTCCCGGCTGTTCTTGGTAAACGACGTCAATCTGATCGTTGCGCTTCAGATCGCCCGGCATCGCGATCCACCAGACCAGAGTGCGGGCCACGACTTGAGTCAACGCCGGTCCCACTTCTCGTCCTAGCGCCGCCACAAAGGCTTGCTCGAGTGGGCCGGTGACCGCGACGCGAACATGCTGCAGCCCCGCGGCCGTCTTTGCGGTTGGCGTGAGAGGAGCGCCCGCGCCGACTGAAGGCGGTGTGCCCGGAGGCGCCGGAGACGGAACGACAGAAGGAGAGAGAGAAGGAACCTGCGGTACATCCGTCGGAGTGGCCGCCGCGGCCGGCGTGCCCTCCACTGCCGCAGTCGCGGTCTCCGGAGGCACACCCGCCTGATCGAGCAGCTCCGCGCCGCGCTTTTTCCACAGCCAGTACCCTCCTCCGGACAAGAGCCCGATGAAGAGCGCAATCGTGATCAACGCGGGAATTGGACTCTTCGGCTGAGGACCCAGTTTCGGAAGCGGCGGCATGACGCGCATGATCCACGCCGAGCCCCCAAACGGCAACTACTCCTCGGGTCCGCCCTCATCGCGCAGACCGAATTCTTTCATCTTGGTCTGAAGCGACTTCCGGCTGATCTGCAGCAGCTTCGCCGCTCGGGTGACGTTGCCGCCCGTCTCCTCTAGCGCTTTGGTGATCAGATCCTTCTCCAGCGCCGCGGCGCGCATGCGCACGATGTCCTTGAGCGACGCTTCACCTGTGGCCGGGATGGTCTCCACGCCGAGCGGAGCGTGAATTCCAGACACAGGCGTCGAAACAGAGGGAACCACGCTGGGCGGAGGCTGTGTCCCCCCGCGAAGCGGCTCGGGCAGATCGCGCGCGGAGATGCGGGGCCCGTCTGAGAAGAGCACCAGCCGCTCCATCAGATTCTCCAGCTCCCGAATATTTCCGGGCCAGGCGTAGGCCTGAAGGAGCGCGAGCGCGTCGTCGTCCACGCCCTCGATCTTCTTGTTGAGCCGCTTGTTGTACTTCTCCGTGAAGTGCCGAGCCAACTCCGGCACGTCGCTGCGCCGATCCCGCAGAGGGGGCAGGGCGAGAGGCACTACCGCGAGCCGGTAATAGAGATCCTTCCGGAACCGGCCCGCCTCCACCTCTTGAACCAAGTCCCGATTCGTCGCCGCGATCAACCTCACGTCCACGCGCGTCGTCTTGATTCCGCCGACCCGTTCGAATTCGCTCTCCTGCAGCGCGCGCAAGAGCTTCACCTGCATCTCAATGGGGATTTCGCCAATCTCGTCGAGGAAGAGCGTGCCCCCGTCGGCGAGCTCGAAGCGGCCAGGTTTGGAGGTGACCGCGCCGGTGAAGGCGCCACGCTCGTAGCCAAACAGCTCCGACTCCATCAGGTCTTTGGGGATCGCCGCGCAGTTGATCTTGATCAGCGGCTTGCTGCGACGAGAGGACCCGTCGTGCAGAGCCATCGCGATCAGCTCTTTGCCGGTGCCGCTCTCTCCCGTGATCAACACCGTTGAGGGCGTGTCCGCCACCTTGTCGATGATCTTGAAGACGTCCTGCACCTGCGGCGAGTCGCCAATGATCGCCGTCCGCGCGCGACCCTCGACCTTGACCGACTTGCTGGCGCCCTCGTGCGTCTTCGCCGCCTTCGCGATGACAGCGGTCAGCTCCGACTGATCGAACGGTTTGGTGATGTAGTCGAACGCGCCCGCCTTGATCGCCTCGACCGCGGAGTCGACCGTGCCGTGCGCGGTGATGACGATCACCGGAACTTCCGGATGGGTAGCGTTGATCGAGCGGAGCAGCTCCATCCCGCCCAGCTTCGGCATCACCAAGTCGGTGACGACGATGTCGCTGCCGCTGCTCTGAAACTCCGCGAGGCCCTGCTCACCATCAGGGGCGACCGTGACGTCGTAGCCCTCGCGGCGAAGCATCGTCGCGAGGACCTTTCGGAGATTCGCCTCGTCATCGACGACGAGAACCTTCGCCATCTACTTCGCGCGAGCAGACGCGGGGGCTTCCAGCGTGCAGATCGCGTCCGGGTGTTTGATGCGTAGGATCAGCGATTCCAGCACTCGGAACGGGTGGTTCATCCGCTCCGCACCAAGATAAGCCGTGGACATGTCCATCGCGACCGCGAGGTCCAGGTTCTCGCGTCCGGTGGAGACGACCACGCCCGAGTCACCGCGCAGCCGGTTCGATTGGTACACGCCGTCCACCGCGAGCTGACGGATCGTTTCAATCTCCAGCACGCCCGTCTTCTCGAAGATGCGGTGGAGCAGCGAGAACAGCCGAGGAGAAAGCACGATCGCGTAAGGCCCGTAGTGGCCCGCCTCGTTGAGCTTCCGAGTCGCCTCGACGATCGACAAGTACCCCGCGCCCGGCTCGGCCCAGTTGCCCAGGTTCACCGTGAGGCGGCCCGTCGCGTTCATCAACCCTTCGTGGCCCAGCTTCGGGTCGCCGTAGAAGATCAGCTCGTCTTCCTGCTGCGCACAGAGCGCCGCCGCGCCGGCCGCCGCGGAGACGTCGAGCGGCATGTTGTGCGTGCGCGCCGCTTCAATGTCGCGCCAGTGAAGGAGGAAGTCCTTGTAGATGATGGGGATCGTCTTGAACTTGCGCGCGTCGGTGAAGACCGAAGCGGTCTCTTGCTCGCCCACGATGTCCACCGCGCCGGGAGAGACGCCCGAGTACTCGTCGTGCGGAACCGTCTGCACGCCTGCGCCCAGCGGTCCGTAGAGATCCAGCAAGCGCCGGCCTACGAGCGAACGCCGCGCGACCTGAACCACCGTTTCATTTAGCCGCGCCCACTCTTCCTCGCGCAGCGGGTTTTCAGCGTGTCCAAGGTAGTCAGGCATGCGGGTCGAATCTCCTAAAGGTGCAAAGTTAAGACGTCAGGGCGCCTTGCGCCGCAAGGTTCCCACGGTCAATTCACTGGCGAACGTCGAAGGGGGCGAGGGGAGAGCGTAAGGCACCCGCGCCGGATCAGAAGGCAGCCTCAAGTCGTCGACCTGGGCGGAGCTGGCCCCTCGTTTCGGAGTGGCTGGTCCCCGAGCAGAAGGCCGCGGGGAGGATGACACCGGGAAAGCGGCGGCCGGACTGGGCGAAGACGTGCGAACCGTTGGCCTCGGATTCGGTCCCAGACCATCTACCGTCAGCGCAGGCGGCTGACCCGCGAAGTGCGCCGCCGAGTAGTCCTTCTGGAAATAGGCTTCCTGATCCGCGTCCAACCGGCGCAGCAGGAGAGTGGCCTCCGCGACGTGCTCTTTCTCTTCCTTCGCCAGGTGGAGAAAGAACGCCTTCACCTCGTCGTTGGACGCCTGACGCGCCAGCTCTTCATAGCTGTTGATCGTCTCTAACTCGCGCAGGAGCACACTGCGAACCCGCGCGAGATCTGTGGTCAGATCGTCCAATTGAATCGGGACGATGCGAGTCGCCACGCGACCCGTCAAGCGAGAAAGACGACCGCTGCATGGACGGAAGTGTCTGCTACAAGTCCGCAGCGCATGTCAGAGCCCTCGCAAGCAGTCGCTGTGACCGCCGTCGCGCCAGGACCGAAGAGGCAAGGCGGAGCACTTTGGGTGTCAGCAGGCATGTTGCTCTCGAGGGTGATGGGCTTCGTGCGGGTGATGGTGTTCGCGAGGTATTTGGGAACCTCGCTCCCCGCAGGCGCCTTCAACGCGGCTCTGCGCATTCCGAACTTTCTGCAGAACCTGTTCGGAGAGGGCGTCCTCTCCGCATCCTTCATTCCCGTCTATGCGTCGCTGAGCGGGAAAGAAGAGAGGGAAGAGGCTGACAAAGTCGCCGGAGCCGTCTTCGGACTGCTGTCTTTGGTCACCGCCGTACTTGTCGCGCTCGGCATGTGGGCGTCGCCGCTCTTTGTCGACTTGATCACCGACTTTAAGGATCAAGAAGCACGCGAGATCGCCATTCAGCTCGTGCGGATCCTTTTTCCGGGCACAGGCATTCTCGTCCTCTCGGCGTGGTGCCTGGGCATCCTCAACAGCCACCGAAAGTTTTTCCTCTCGTACGCCGCGCCCGTCGCTTGGAACCTGGCGATGATCGCCACGCTGATCGTGTTCGGCGGGCGAGTCACGCAGCTCAAGCTTGTGGAGTACCTGGCCTACGCGACGGTGGTGGGGAGCGCATTGCAGTTCGTCGTTCAGCTCCCCTCCGTGTTCAAGCTGCTCGGGCACTTCAGACCCACGCTCTCCATCGCGAGCGCCCACGTCCGCCAAGTCCTGCGCAGCTTCGGCCCCGTCATCGTTGGTCGAGGCGTGGTGCAGATCAGCGCCCTGGTCGACACCAACTACGCCTCCTTCTTAGGCGCGCGCGCCGTTTCCGCGATCACCTACGCGCAGACGCTCTACCTGCTGCCGATCTCCCTCTTCGGAATGGCCGTCTCCGCAGCCGAGCTCCCCGCGATGTCGCAGACGAGTGGGACCACCGAAGAAGTCGCGGCGAAGCTGCGCAAGCGACTCTCAGCTGGACTGGCCCGCATCGCGTTCTTCGTCGTGCCTTCCGCCGCCGCGTTCCTGTTCTTGGGAGACGTCGTGGCGTCCGTTCTGCAACAAGGGAAGTTTCTGCCGGGAGACACGCGTTACGTTTGGTTTTTGTTGATGGGATCGTCCGTCGGCCTCGTCGCCGCGACCGCAGGGCGCCTCTACGCGTCCGCCTTCTACGCGCTCAAGGACACGCGGAGACCCCTGTACTTCGCCACCGCGCGCGTCGCCTTGGGGGTCTGCCTCGCGTACTACGCCGTGCACCTCTTGCCGCAGCAGTTGGGTGTTCCACAGGAGATGGGCGCCGTAGGCGTAACGGTCGCCTCAGGGATCGTCGCGTGGATCGAATGCACGCTCCTGCGCCGAGCTCTTGCCAAACGCATTGGCCCCGCGCGTCTGCCGTTCTCCCGAACCGCGATCCTCTGGGGAAGCGCGATCGTCGCGTCCGCCGTGGGGTTGGCCGTGAAGCTCGCGCTGGTCCACGTGGCCGGTGCGGACGAGCGCGTCTTCGATCAGTGGGGCGGTGGTTTCCTCGGTCCCCCGAAGATCCCGGGAGTGCTGACCGCCGTGCTCGTGCTCGGCCCTTACGGCGTCGTCTATTTCGCGCTCACCGCCCTGTTCAGAGTTCCCGAGTCGCAGGCCGTGTTCCGCCGAGTCCTGCGCCGCCAAGCCTGATCCCGTTCCTACGCACAGGAGTCACCCATGCGCCTGTACAGCACGCCCCTCTCCGGCAATTGCTACAAAGTCCGCCTCGCCCTCGCGCAGCTCAAGATCCCGTGCGAGGTGAAGAACCTGGACCTCTTCACCAAGAAGGAGAGCCAGACCCCCGAATTCAAGGCCACCAAGAACCTAGCGGGCCGCGTGCCCGTGTTGGAGCTCGACGACGGTCGCTGCCTGGCCGAGTCCGCGGCGATCCTCTTGTACCTGGCGGACGGGTCACACCTGCTGCCGCGAGATCCCTGGGAGCGAGCCCTGGTTCATCAGTGGCTCTTCTTCGAACAGAACCAGGTCTCGCCGGAGCTCGCCGGGGCGCGGGTGATTGTGAAGATCATGAAACAGGCGCAGCAGCACCCAGAGATCGTGCGCCGGATGCGAAACCGAGGGAATGCCGCGCTGACCGTGATGGAAGAGCACCTGCGCAGAGAGCCCTATTTCGCCGCGGGCCGTTACACCGTCGCGGACATTGCCCTGTACGCCTACACCCATCTCGCGGAGGAGGGCGGCTTCCAGCTGGCGCATTACCCCGCCGTCTGCGGATGGCTGGATCGGGTGAAGTCACAACCCGGGCACTTGCCCATGAACGTTGGTGCGTGACCCCTTTTCCTAATGCCCTATGGCCTGTTAGGGGAGCTTGTGTATTGTGCGCCGCCCTCCGAGTGAGGGCGTTTTCTGATCGCGGTGCGATTGTGGAGTTTCAGGGTGAGCGAAGAGCGTAAGGGCAGCGGCGGTCCCAAGAAGCCTAAGGCGACCTTTGGCGACGTGATGCTGGGAATTCCCTCTGGACGAGGCGGCGAGCGCGAAGAGAAGCGCGACCGCGGAGGAGGGGACAAGGGTGGAAGAGGCCCTCGCGACGAGAAGAAAGCCGCGCCCCAAAAGAGCGACCAGTCTGAACACCGTGGAGGTCGTCGCGAAGGCGGCGGCGATCAGAAGGAAGAGAAGCGTCCGACAGGACCGCTCGTGGTGATCAAGCGCGCCGCGCCGAAGCCCGTCGTGTCGGATGCATCGAGCGCTGAAGCCCCCGAGCCTGGGTCTGCAGCCGCGACCTCGACCTCAACCCAGGAGCCCACCCCGGTCGCCGCCACGCCCCCCAGCGTTCGTGCAGCTCGGCCCGTCACCCCCGCGCCCAGCAGCGCACTCTACGAAGAAGTCCCGGAGAACGAGTCGTTCGCGGAGATGTTCGAGCAGTCCGCGAAGCAGGAGCCCGCCGCCGGCCGCAAAGGCATCCGAGTGGGCGCCAAGGTGAAGGGAAAGATCTTCCAACTCGGCGCGGACACCGCGTTCGTCACCCTCGCCACCGGCAAGAGCGAAGCGATGATCGACCTGCGCGAGCTCAAGGACGACGAGGGCATTCTGCGCCACGGCGTGGGAGACGAGATCGAAGCCCACGTCATTGAAGCCGGCGCCGGTGGCATCTACCTGAGTCGCATGCTGACCAAAGGCTCCGCGTCCATGGCCATGCTCGCCGAAGCGCGCGCGTCGGGGATGCCCGTGGAAGGTCTCGTCCTCTCCGTTAACAAGGGCGGCCTCGAGATCGCGATTGGCGATGTGCGAGCCTTCTGCCCCGTCAGCCAGATCGACGTCCGCTTCGTGGAGAAGCCCGACCAGTTCGTGGGCGAGAAGCTCAAGTTCCGCGTCACCGAATTGCGCGACAAGAACGTCGTGGTCTCGCGCCGATCCCTGCTCGAAGAAGAGCAGAAGATCCTCGCTGCCGAGACCCGCAAGAACCTCGCCGAGGGTAGGGTCCTGAAAGGCAGGATCACCGGAGTGCGTGACTTCGGAGCCTTCGTTGACCTGGGTGGAGTCGAGGGGCTGATCCCCGTCTCCGAGCTCGCCCACACCCGCATCGGTCACCCCAGCGAGGTCGTGAAAGTCGGGGACGAGATCGAGGTCGAAGTTCTGCGCCTCGAGCCGCCGAACCCCAACTCGCCGGACAAGGCCAAACAGAAAGAGCGCATCACCCTGTCCCTGCGTTCCCGCCTGGAAGATCCGTGGAAAGTCGCCCTCGCGGAGATCAAGGAAGGCGAGCGCCTCAAGGGCAAAGTCGTCCGGCTGCAGCCGTTCGGCGCCTTCGTGGAACTGCGTCCCGGCGTGGACGGCCTCATCCATGTCTCCGCGCTGGCCAATCGCCGTATCGCACATCCACGTGATGCCGTGAACGTCGGGGATGAAGTGGAAGTCGCGGTAGAGAAGGTCGACTCCAACGAGAAACGGATCGGCCTGCGCTTGATCGTCGACGGCCAGCCCGTGGGCGGCGACGCCGGCCCCGGCCCCATCAGCGATGCCCCCGCCGCGTCTTCGTCCAAGACCAGCGAGCCCCGTGAACAGGCTCCGCGTCCGCGCGCAGGCCAAGTCGTCACCGGGAAGATCGATCGCATTGAACAGTACGGCGTGTTCCTCGCGTTCCCTGGCGGGAAGGGGCTCATCCCCGGCAGCGAGACCGGAACCGATCGCGGCACCGACCTTCGCAAGGCCTTCTCCATTGGCCAGGAAGTCAAAGCCCAGATCCTGGAGATCGAACACTCCGGGAAGATCCGCCTCTCCATCACCGGTGCCGTCCGCGCTGAAGAACGCGCAGATATGGAGGCCTGGAAGGCCACTCAGCCCAAAGGCGGCGGCAAACAAGGCTTCGGCACCTTCGCGGACTTGCTCAAGAATCGGAAGGTCTAGAGCTAAGCGCTCGAAGCGCTTGACGGTCACGGTGCCGGACGCTAGAAGACCTCACATCGCCGCGGGGTGGAGCAGCCTGGTAGCTCGTCGGGCTCATAACCCGAAGGTCGCAGGTTCAAATCCTGCCCCCGCAACTAGAAAATCCGCGGAGTTGGCCTCACGGCTGACTCCGCGTTTTTCTTTCAGGCCATTTCCAGGCCATCGAGCATGCGACCCGCGGCGGTGCCGTGACGGTCGTGCTGCAACTCCCCCGGGCGGAGTTGCAGGTTCCAGCGCTCCGGGCGGGCGGTAGGACCGAGCCATGGCCCGCCCGGTCAAACAGCTCGGCAAGTGGCGCATCCGCTGGGTCGACGCGGATGGGAAGCGCCACAGCGAGGTCTTCGACGATCACGCCGACGCCGCGTTCAAGCTCCGGCAGCACCAGCTCGAGATCGAGCAGGTCCGGCGCGGGCTCCGCTCGCCCAACCCGCCGGACAAGAGCTTCAACGATCTCTGCGACTACTGGCTCGCGAAGCGGGCAATGCGGAAGCGGAGCCGAAAGGACGACGAGAGCATCATCCGGCGGCACCTCAGGCCAGCGTTCGGGCCGATCAGGCTGCGCGAGTTCGGAGTCGCGCGGGTCGATGACTTCGTGGTCGCCCAGGCCCATCTCGACAAGAAGACCGTGGCGAACCACCTCACGTTGCTGGTGACGATGCTGAACGTCGCTGTCGATCTGGGTTGGCTGCTGAAGGCGCCGAGGATCAAGAAGCCGAGGGTGCCGCTCTTCACGAGGGACTTTTACTTCCTGCGGACTGACGACGAGATCCGCAGGTTCCTCGACGCGGCCTGGTCCGAGGGTGAAATCGTTGGTGCCCTCTACACGGCCGCCGTTTACACCGGCATGCGCGAGGGAGAGCTCGCCGGCCTGCGGTGGGAAGACGTTGACCTCGAGCGCCGACTGATCACCGTGCAGCGGAGCTTCGCTGGGCCGACCAAGGCCGAGGATGTGCGCTACGTCCCGATCCTCGACCCGCTTCTTCCAGTCCTGAAGGCGCTGCGCCTGCGCTGCCCGGGAGTCTTCCTGTTCCCGAACCGCGATGGCGGCATGCACCAGTCAGCGGCCCGCATCTTCCAGGAAGTTCTGCACCGCGTGCTCGCGGCGGCCGGCTTCAAGCCGGTGGAGCGCAACGGCAAGATGCGCCCCTACGTCACTTTTCACGGGCTGAGGCACAGCTTCGCCTCGCACTGGGTGATGCGCGGCGGCGACCTCTTCAAGCTCCAGAAGATTCTCGGCCACAAGTCCGTGCAGATGACCATGCGGTACGCGCACCTCGCGCCGGACGCCTTCGCTGGCGACTACGCGCGGCTGGGGAGCCGGACGCCACAAACATTGGCCAACGTGCTTCCCATTGTCGCGGCCGTGAATGACGGTGAAGGTTGAGGGTTGACGCCCCGGAGTTTGCGCGAAAGGGGGCTCCCAGCCCGACGCGTTGAGCCTGACGCTCGTAGGGTTCAAGAGGATCTATGCCACCGCTGAAGCTGCGGCG
The DNA here is from genome assembly GCA_052386435.1 of Myxococcaceae bacterium. Classification (GTDB taxonomy): domain Bacteria; phylum Myxococcota; class Myxococcia; order Myxococcales; family Myxococcaceae; genus JBQTKE01. Next base: position 8,284 of record JBQTKE010000459.1, on the reverse strand, counting down.
ATCCCACCGCCGAGCAGTTGGCCCAACAGGGTCCAGCGGTCGTCGAGCTTCGCGTTCTTGACCGCGATGGCGAGCGCGCGCCTGGTGCCAACCAAGACCACCAGACGGCGGCCTCGGGTGATGCCGGTGTAGAGAAGGTTTCGCTGCAACATGACGTAGTGCTGGGTGTGGACCGGGATCACCACGCACGGGTACTCGCTGCCTTGGGCCTTGTGGATGGAGCAGGCATAGGCGAGCACCAGCTCGTCGAGATCCGAGTAATCGTAGGTGACCCTGCGGCCGTCAAAGACGGCATCAAGGGAGCGGTCGCTCTCGTCCACGGCCTCGACGCGGCCGATGTCGCCGTTGAAGACCTCGAGGTCGTAGTTGTTCCGGATTTGCATCACTTTGTCGCCGACCCGGAACAGGCGGCTGCCTCGAACTATTGAAGGACCGGAAGGGTTGAGGAGAGCTTGAAACTCGGTGTTGAGGCTCGCCGCTCCGAGCAGTCCGCGATGCATGGGCGTCAGCACCTGCACGGCATCGAGAGGGTCGAAACCGAACCGCTTCGGAATTCGCTCACTCACGACGTGCTTCAGCGTTGCCAGAACTTCCTCGGGCTCCTCCTTCTCGATGAAGAAGAAGTCCGAGCTCTTGGATTCGGCATCGAGGACGGGCATCCGGCCCTCGTTGATCCGATGGGCGCTGACCACAATCTGGCTCTGCTCGGCTTGGCGGAAGATGTGCTTGAGCCTCACCACGTCCACAGCACCGGAGACGATGATCTCCTGGAGCACGCTGCCCGGGCCAACCGAGGGCAGTTGGTCTACGTCTCCGACCAGGACCAGTTGGCACTGCGCCGGCACAGCCTTGAGCAGGTTGTACGCGAGAACGGAGTCAATCATCGAAGCCTCATCGACGATGACCAGATCCGATTCGAGCGGGTTGTCGCGGTTGCGCTTGAAGGCCTGGACCTTTGGATCGAAGTCGAGAAGCCGGTGCAGTGTCTTGGCCTCGCGCCCCGTGGTCTCCGTCATTCGCTTCGCAGCCCGACCGGTCGGCGCCGCGAGGAGGATGCGTCGTCCCTTCTTCTCCAGAATTCGGATGATGCCGTTGACGAGCGTGGTCTTGCCGGTTCCGGGGCCTCCGGTGATGACCAAAACCTTGCCGGTGACGGCTTTGCGGACGGCCTCGCGCTGTTCGTCTGCGAGCGTGATCTGCTGCTGCTCCTCGAACCAGGCAATGGCTTTATTGACGTCGATGGCGATGGGCTTGGGGGGTACGCTCAGCAGACTCCGTAACAGCGATACAGAGCCCGCTTCCGCGATGTGCAGCGACTTCAAGTAGACGGCCATGTCGGTGCTGCCGGCGAGAGGCGCCGCCACGACTTTCTCTTCGGCGATCAACTCCTCGGCCGCCGTCTCGAGAATGGAGCGGTCGATCTCGAGCAAGGTGGTCCCAGACTCAAGCAGTTGTTCGCGGGGGAGGAAAACGTGACCCTCGTCGGAGGCCTCGCCGAGCACATGCAGCAAGCCGGCGACGGCGCGCTGGGGCGACGTCGGGGAGATCCCGAGCTGCCCGGCGATCTTGTCGGCGGTCTTGAAGCCGATGCCCCAGATATCCATGGCGAGGCGGTACGGGTTCTCCTTGACGATGGCAATCGCGCGCTCGCGGTAGGTTTTGTACACGCGAACGGCGTAGGTGGTGGAGACGCCGTGGGACTGGAGGAACACCATCACGTCCTGGATGTGGCGCTGCTCCACCCAGGCATCGGCGATTCGCTTCTGCCTGATCCGGCCGATGCCCTCCACCTCGGTAAGTCGCTCGGTCTGCTGGTCGATTACCTCCAGGGTGGCGAGCCCGAACTTCTTCACGAGCCGAGCTGCGATGACCTTGCCGATCCCGCGCACGAGCCCGGAGCCGAGGTACTTCTCCATGCCGACGAGCGTCGCCGGTTTGACCGTGACATAGGAATCGACCTTGAACTGCTCGCCGTACTTGCGGTCCACGGCCCAGCGCCCGCTCAAGCGGAGGCTCTCACCGGGCTGCACTCCGAGGAGGTTCCCGACAGCCGTGACGAGCTCCTGCTTGCCCGGGACCTCGAGCTTGACCACGCTCCAGGCATTCTCCTCGTTGATGAAGGTCACCCTCTCGAGGATTCCCTCGAGCGTTGAGGCCGGCAGGTTCTGAGCTGGATGGGATGCCATGGCGGAGGCGAATCGGAAACGCCCACCTTCTACCAGCGCTCCAGCGGCCTCACCAAGGGCGGAGCCGAGCCTGGATGGGGGCCGCGAAGGCTTCCTGCAAATCGGCCACCCGACGTTGCAGGTTTCAGGTCCACAAGCGGGGCGTAGACCTTGACGCTGGATGGGCCCCTTGAAGCCCTCCAAGGAGGTCTGCAATGGAGATGCTCAATTATCCCGACGCCGCACGCCTGCTGGGCGTCTGCGTGGGGACGCTCTACTGCTGGGTCCATGAGCGTCGGATACCGCACGTGCGCCTCGGTCCACGCCTCGTTCGCTTCCGCCGAGCCGAGTTGGATGGGTGGCTCGCGGAGCGTCACGTGCCGGTCGAAGCGGATGCTGCCTCCCGCGAGGAGAGGCGGCGATGAGAACCCATTGCGTGCCGTGGGCGACCGAGGACGATAGCGCTCACATGCTTGGGGTGGTGCTGTGGGTCGGGTCGCACTACGGGCCGAGCGGGCTCTCGCAAATGTTCCCGGAGCTCAGCGACGACTTGGTGGGCGAGCTCGCGAGCTGGGTTCAGCAGGTCCAGGCTGGGTTTGGCGGGCGCAACAACACCCTCGCGCTGTCGAGCCTCCTGCAGAGCGGGGCATGGGTTCTGGAACGAGTGCGTCGCGAGGGCGCACCGTGGATGCCGAGCGATCAATGACCGCTGGCTCCCGAGAGTTCATAGACGAGGTCAGGCGCCGGGTCGACATCGTGGACCTGATCGGTGCCGAGGTTGAGTTGAGCCCGAGTGGCAAGGTGCTCAAGGGCCTCTCGCCGTTCAACCCCGAGAAAACTCCATCCTTCGTGGTCTGGCCGGAGTCGCAGACCTGGCACGATTTCTCGAACGGCGGTGGCCTTGGCGGCGATGTGTTCGCGTACTTGATGGAGCGCCAACGCCTGGGGTTCAGCGAAGCCCTGAACCAGCTCGCCGAACGGGCCGGCGTGAAGCGCCCCGAGCAGAATGAGCAGCAGTTCGCGCAAGACTTGGCGCTGATCACCGAGCGCCGCGAAGTCGAGAAGCTCCTCACCCAAGCGGCGGCCTACTACCACCGCGTCCTACCCACGAATATCCGCGGAGAGCTGTACCGCGACCACTACGGCTTCACCGACAGGACCATCAATCAGCTGCAGCTCGGCTGGGCGAATGGCCAACTGCTCGACCATTTCCGCAACCACCTCGGCATCAGCCGTGCGCTGGCCCTCAAGACCGGACTCTTCATTCAGACCCGATCGGGCGGGGCGCGGGACTTCTTCAACAACCGCCTCGTCTTCCCCTACTGGAAGCAGGGGAAGGTCGTCTATTTCATCGCGCGCCGGACCCAGGCCACCGGCGACGAGGCGTGGGAGAAGGCCAAGTACAAGAAGCTCCTCACCCACTCCGAGAAATACGCTTACGTCTCGTCGGCTGTAGGGAACGATTTCTTCTACAACGAGGATGCGGCCTCCGGTGCCGAGGAGGTCCTTGTCCCGATGAGCGCGTTGCACAAGTCATTGGACGACTACCTCAAGCTCCGTCGCGCGCTCGGCTTCAAGCTGGAAACCACGGAGTGGTGCCTGCGCGGATTCATCGACTTCCTCGACACCGAGGGAGCAAAGCACATCACCACCGAGCTGGCCCTGCGCTGGGCACGCCGACCGGCCAACGGCGAGCCCTTCACATGGGCGCAGCGGATGCAACGCATCCGCCTGTTCGCCGCATGGCACCGAGCGAGGGACCCGCGCACGGAGGTGCCTGACGAGGGACTGCTGGCTGCGTCGGTGCGCAGGAAGCCGCCCTTCATCTTCAGCAAGAAGCAGATCGCCGACATCGTTCGTGAGGCCGAGAAGCTGCCGTGCCGTCGAGGTATGCGGTCGTCCACGTTCTCGACGATGTTCGGACTGCTCGCCGTTGCGGGCCTCCGCATCAGCGAGGCCATCGCCCTCGACCGCAGCGACGTCGACCTGCGAGAGCGCCAGCTCACCATTCGAAACACGAAGTTCGGCAAGACCCGGCTGGTCCCCCTGAGCAATTCCACCATTGCGGCGCTTCGTCGGTACGCCAAGCAACGAGACCAAGCGCTCCTGGTGGAGACGACGCCTGCCTTCTTCGTCTCCGAGCGCGGGTGGCGCATCACGGACTGGGCCACTCGGTACAACTTCGCCAAAGTTTCGCGCGCCGCAGGCCTGCGCGCCCCTGCCGAGGGGTACCGGCACGGGCACGGACCTCGGGTGCATGACCTCCGGCACAGCTTCGCGGCGCGCACGATGGTCACCTGGTACCGAGCCGGCGTCGACGTCGAGCGCGAGCTGCCCAAGCTGTCGGCCTACCTCGGGCACGCGCACGTCAACGACACCTACTGGTACATCGAAGCGGTTCCCGAGCTGCTCCAGCTCGCCACCGAACGACTCACGCGCCAGCGCGCGGGAGGTTGCCGATGAGCGCCGCCACGCTTCCCTCATTGCTGCACTCCTTCTTCACTGAGAGGCTGCTCGCCCAGCGACGGCGCCAGCTCGCATACCGTCGCCAGCTACCGTGACTGCTTCCGGCTGCTGCTGGGTTTCGCAACGAAGCGCCTGGGCAAACAGCCCAGCGCGCTCACGCTCGAAGAGCTCGACGCCCCGCTCATCAGCAAGTTCCTCGATCACCTCGAGCGCGATCGCGGCAACAGCGTGCGCTCGCGAAACGTGAGGCTGGCGGCGTTGCACTCGTTCTTCCGCTACGTCGCCATGAACGAGCCCGCGCACCTGCTCCACTGCCAGCGCGTCCTCGCGATCCCCAATAAGCGGTCTGAGCGGAAGCCCGTCGGCGTTCTCGATGAGGACGACGTCGCCGCGCTGCTGAAGGTGCCGGACCTCACGAAGTGGATCGGGCGCCGCGATCGCGCGCTCCTGCTCGTTGCGATTCAGACCGGCCTGCGCGTGTCGGAGCTCGTCGGGCTGCGCCACGAAGACATCAGCCTCGGCACCGGTGCCCACGTGCGCTGCCGTGGCAAGGGCCGAAAGCACCGCGCGACGCCGCTGCGCAAGGACGCGGTCGTGGTGCTCAAGTCGTGGATGGCCGAGACCGAAGGGGCGTTGTCGTCGCCGCTCTTCCCCAGCTCGCGCGGAGGGCCGCTCAGCCGCGACGCTGTCGAGGCGCTGGTGAAGCGCCACCTCGCCAGCGCGTGCGAGCAACGGCCCTCGCTCAAGGCCAAGCGGGCAACGCCGCATACGTTGCGCCACAGCACGGCGATGTCGCTCCTGCAGCGCGGGTCGACCGCTCCGTCATCGCGCTTTGGCTGGGCCACGAGTCCGTCGAGACGACGCAGATCTACCTCCACGCCGACATGGGCTTGAAGGAGAAGGCGCTCGCCCACACCACGCCGACGAAGCAGAGGCCCTCTCGCTATCGCCCCGGTGACAAGCTGCTCGCCTTCCTGGAGGGGCTGTAGCCATGGCGTCATCAGCACGGCAGCTCCTGCACGGCTCGGAACAGCGCCTCGTCGGAGGTGTGCGTGTAAATCTGCGTGCTGGTGATCGACTTGTGGCGGGCGAACCGCTGTGCGAGCCGGATGTCGAGCGTGGCCTCGTAGATGTTCGTGATCGCCGAGTGGCGAACGCTATGGAACGAGAAGCACCGCTCGAAGCCGGCTCGCTCCTGCCAAGAGCTGGAAGGCGTGGCGCACCTGCCTCGTCGACAACCGGTTGCCCTTGCGGCTTACGAAGAGCGGCGCGTCGGCCGTCATCGACTCGTCCTGCTGCCGCTTCCACCGGAAGAACTTCTCCAACTTTGCGTGGGCTACCGACGACAGCACGACCTCCTGTCCCCGCGCGTCCTGACAGCTGCGTTGGAAGACTCGCAACTGCACTCGGCGTCGGGCCTTGCCGTGCTCGGCCAGCACGTCGCCCACGTTGAGCGCCACCAGCTCGTGCTCGCGCATCCCGGTCGCGAGGGCGAGCGAGAGGAGCACGTGGTCACGGTATCCATCGAAGCGTTGTCCGGTCGTGCGCAGGAGCAGGAGCTGCTCGTGCTTTGTCATCGTGCGCGGCGGCTGCGCGGTGTCGGAGTAGATCGTCATGGGCGTCTCCTGGTGAAGGCCATCGGGCCACGACCAGTGACGCTCGTTCTTCGCCCACCAGCAAGGCGCCTCGCAGCCTCGGATTATGCCGCGTGCCTCTCCACCCCCTCCTCGGTGACGCCGACGGTTGGTGCGCAACGCGGCATTATTCGGAGGGCGGCATAATGCCGCTAATGCCGAGCGCGGCATTATCGCCACACCTTCGCCTCCCACTGGATGATGCGTGGTGGCGACCTCTTCAAGCTGCAGAAGATCCTCGGTCACAAATCCGTGCAGATGACCCAGCGGTACGCCCACCTTGCACCGGACGCGTTCACGGCCGATTTCGGGCGCCTGGGAAGTCGAACGGTTTCCGCGACGGCGGACGTAATCCCCTTCGCGCCTCCCTCCGCATAGGGCCTCCCCGACCACCACTGTTGGTCAACGCTCGGCTCTCATCGAGCTTGCGGGAGACTGTCGAGCCGCCGTAATTCCCGGTGGAAGGGACTTCTTCTTCTGCGTCAGCCAACGGAGGTCGGCCGTCCACGACGTGCGCTCCGCAGCCGCTCGATCAAACAATTCCTTCGTCTTCGTCAATACGAGCGTGTACGGGCTCCCCGAGCGGAGGGTCTCATGTCGCACAGGGAGGTCGTGGGCATCCAATATTTGATGAATGTGCTGGCGACGCTCTTTCGCCAACGGCCACTCCATCCTGCTCCGGTTCGGCGCGGCCAGGAACGGAGCCAGTACCTTGCAAAGCGCACAAGCACATTTCTTCGGCGCGGCGATCGACCAGTCGTCAGATTCCCGCGGTGGCGCCTGAAGAAGGGCTGTGAGTGCTCGGATGCAGCGCTCCTGCACATGCCCCAAGCCGAGCGCCGCCATCACGGGAGGCGGATGCAGATCGCTCGCGGTCCGGAGCAGTTGAACCACCCATGGCAGAAGGGAATCGCTCTCGACCGAAATAAGGCCAAGGATCTCTTCCTGCAAATCGGGGCTCTTCGCCACCACGCTGCTCTCGAGCAGTCCGAGGATCGGCTTGGTGAGGCCGAACAGCATTTCGAGCGGGTTCTTGCCGGGGAGGCGTTCGCGAAGCGAGGTGTACTCGTTGGCCACCCACTTCAGTTCCGATCTCACGATCGACCGTACCAGCTCAAGCCGATCGGTCGAGGCGTCGGAGCACAGCGGCCTGCAGAAGGCGGGCATTGAGGCGACCCACGATCGTCGCTCAGCGCTTGGGCGATCGGCACTCCAGTGCGCAAACAGTGGGCGGAACCACTCGAGCCCGTAGCGCTGGAGAAGTGCGATGCACAGCGGTGCCGTCGTCGCAGTCAGGCGCTCCAGCTTGAGCGGGCGCAGCAGTGAGGCCGCCAGGCCGGGTTCCTCGACCGCGTCCGCCACTCGCAGCGCTGTTCTGACGAAGCCGCGCCCTTCTTCTCGATTCGCGACGGGCTGCCAGAACGGCAATAACCGCTTGGCCATGGTTCGGGCCTCATCGAGCTCGCCGGACTTGATCACCTTCCATAGCTCCTCGATCGCCCACGCTGCCGAGGCCTTGGCTCGAATCACGAACGTTCGCTCACGAGGCCACAGCACGACCGCCGCGCGGTGATACCAGCGGTCAACCGTGTTGCCGTAGTTGCCCATGTACCCTTCGTGTTCGGAGTTGAACGGCTCCAACTCGACGGAGGCCCTTGTGTAGCAGACCTCGTCGGTGGCGATGTGCGTGGAGATCGTTTCTGCTTGCCGACTCGACGGGTCGATCCAGTGGCGAAGTTCTACGTCCGAATCACACAGCTCAACAAGCGTAGGGGAGCTGGGATCCCCATCGGCCTCTTCTTCTTCCTGCTCCTCGCCGTATCGCCAACGCCGCCGTCTGTTCCACCCGTACCCTTCCTCGTCCTCGCAGCACCACGTCTCGTGGACGTCTGCCAGTGCGAGGAAGATCTCGCAATCCAAACGGCCTGCTACATCTCGCAGCGCCGCCACGCGGGCGGCATCGCCGTTCTTCAGTCTGCTCCAGCCGAGACCCTTCTGGGTGTACTGATGGTCGAGGAG
>JBQTKE010000458.1:0-3880 GCA_052386435.1 Myxococcaceae bacterium | reverse complement strand
GCAACACCAGGCTCGCCCCGCCCACGTCGGGGATCGCGACTCGAACATGGTTGATTCCCAGTTTCTGCAGGTCGTCGCGAAGCGTTCGCGTCTGCTCCTGGACGAACGTCGCGGGGAATCCGGGAGTGGAGCGGACCTGCGCGACGCGCGGATATTGAGTGACTGCCCCCGCGAGACACGGAACCGCGACGAGGTAACCAAGACGTGGCCGCCATTCGGTGAGCGCGCTCGCTCCCGCTCCGAGGGCGATCGCGAAGAGCGGCCACGACGGTGCGAGGAAACGCCACTCGACCATCCAGTCGCCTTTCACGTGGTGCGCGAAGAAGAAGGCGAGCGCGACGAGGACCAGCGCCAACGTCGCGGGCGTTCGCGTCTGGGTTCGACGAAGCGCTGGGATCAAGAGCAGTCCGCTGAGCAGAGCGATCCAGGCGTGCGCGGCGAGGAACCCAGTCAGGTAGCGGGACCCGTCGAAGTCCCACTGCAGCTTCGCGTAGTAGGTGTTGGGCAGCAGCCGCGCGAAGTAGCTCCAGCGAAACGCGAGGTACGCGAGACAGATCCCCAGCAGCGAGCTGATCAAGATCAACTCCGGACGTCCTGGCCAGCGTCGCTCACGCCAGAGCCAGCAGCACCAGCTCACTCCCGCGCCGGCGATGAAGAGCGGAGCCTCCGGTCTGGTCAGCGCGAGCAACGCCAACGCCACGCCCGATGTTCCACCGCGACGGAGGCGAAAGTCGTGGACGAGAGACCAGACGGAGAACGCGAGCAGAAAGGCGTGCAGCCCGCTCTCCATGCCCGAGCAGAGCCAATAGGCGTAGTTGGGAATGCACGCGATGAGACACGCGCCAAGTGTGTCGGAGGGGCGCAGCGCACGTCCGGTCGCCGCGGGGATGGCGAGCGACGCGAAGATGAGGGCTGCCGCGCCGAAGAGCATGCCCAGCCACTTGGCGAGCGTGAGTGGATCCAGGGGCAGCGGCATGCCCACGAGCACAGTCCAAGTTGGATTGGAGAACCCCTCCACCGCGGGAGAGAGCTCGGTGAGTCGAAAGCCGCGGCCCGCGAAGAAGGAGTGTCCGTACGCAATCGAGATCGCCGCGTCGTCCACCACCGGTAACTCCAGCGCATGGGAGTGCAGCGCCGCGCCGATGACAGCCAGACTGAGAAGGAGCAGCGCGACCAAGCGAGAACGCATGTACCTCGCGTCTAGCAAATGCATATCGCCTGCGCCTCAACGCTGATGCAGGAGCAGCTCCTCCATCCGTGCGGCTCGAAGCTCAAATAGAAACCGCCTGTCGAGATCTCCCGACAGGCGGCAGAGTGCACGGATCCTGTTTAGAACTGGTGTTGCTCAGTCGAATCCTCGAGCGCGAGCGTGGACGCTTTACCGCCCGAAATGATCTCGCTCACCGTGTCGAAATAGCCGGTTCCCACTTCACGCTGGTGCCGCGTGGCCGAGTACCCGTTCTTCTCGGATCCGAACTCCGTCTCCTGCAGCTTGGAGTACGCGGCCATGCCGCCATCCTTGTACGTCCGCGCCAGCTCGAACATCGAGTGGTTGAGCGCATGGAAACCGGCGAGCGTGACGAACTGGAACTTGTACCCCATGGCGCCCAGCTCTCTCTGGAACTTGGCGATGGTCGCGTCGTCGAGGTGTTTCTTCCAGTTGAACGAAGGTGAGCAGTTGTACGCGAGCATCTTGTTGGGGAACTGCTTCTTCATTCCCTCCGCGAACTTCTTCGCCTGCGCGAGATCCGGAGTGGACGTCTCGCACCAGACGAGATCCGCGTACGGCGCGTAGGCGAGGCCGCGGGCAATCGCGGTCTCCACGCCGGACTTCATCGGGTAGAAGCCTTCGGCAGTCCGCTCCGACTTCTGGATGAACGGACGATCGCGCTCGTCATTGTCAGAGAGCAACAGCTTGGCGCTGTCCGCGTCGGTACGAGCGATCAGGAGGGTCGGCACGTCATAGACATCCGCGGCGAGCCGCGCGGCGATCAACGTGCGGATGAACTGGCTGGTCGAGACCAGGACCTTGCCGCCCATGTGGCCACACTTCTTCTCGCTGGCCAGCTGATCTTCGAAGTGCACCGCCGCGGCGCCCGCTTCGATCATCGCCTTCATCAACTCAAAGGCGTTGAGCGGTCCACCGAAGCCTGCCTCCGCGTCCGCGACGATGGGGGCGAACCAGGGGCGAGACTTCTTTCCTTCCGCCGTTTCAATCTGATCCGCGCGACGGAACGCAGCGTTGATGCGGCGAACCACGTTGGGGACCGAGTCGACCGGATAGAGGCTCTGGTCCGGATACATCTGACCCGCGGTGTTGGCGTCGGCGGCGACCTGCCAGCCGGAGAGGTAGATGGCCTCAAGGCCCGCCCGCACCATCTGCACCGCTTGATTGCCGGTGAGCGCGCCCAGCGCGTGCACGTAGTCGCGGGAGTGGAGCAGCTCCCAGAGCCGCTCCGCGCCCAGTCGGGCCAACGTGTACTCCACGCGGACGGAGCCCTGAAGCCGCTTCACGTCTTCAGGCTTGTACGGACGGGTGATGCCCTCGAACCGGTTCTGCATCGTTACGACTCCTTTTCAGACCGCGTGATCCAGCCGCTCGTAAGCGGGCAGGGTGAGGAATTCTTCGAACGTCTTGTTCACGGAGAGCTGCTCGAACAGCCGCGCCGCCTCTCCCAACCTCTTCAAAGGCGTCCCATCCGGCAGCGTCGCCTCGTCCATCCTCTTCAGCTCTTCACTCAAGAGCGTCTTGAAGAGCTCCGCCGTCACCGTTCGTCCGTCGGAGAGCTTGGAACCGTGGTGGATCCACTGCCAGACCTGCGCGCGTGAGATCTCGGCGGTCGCCGCGTCCTCCATCAGGTTGTAGAGCGGCACACAGCCTTGCCCCTCCAGCCACGCCGCCAGGTACTGCACCCCGACGCGGATGTTGTGGCGCATGCCTTCCTCCGTGCGCTCCCCGCTGTGCACCGCGACCAGCTCCGCTTCGGAGATGCGCACGTCGTCGCGCTTCACCTGAAGTTGATTCGGCCCTGTCATGTGCGCGTCGAAGATCTCGCGGGCCAGAGGGACCAGCGCTGGATGCGCGACCCACGTTCCGTCGTGTCCGCTCTTCACTTCGCGCAGCTTGTCCGCGCGGACCTTGGCCATCGCCGCGGCGTTCGCGGCGGGATCGTTCTTGATGGGAATCTGCGCGGCCATTCCGCCCATCGCGTGAGCGCCGCGCCGATGACAGATCTGAATCAGCCGCTCGACGTAGGCTTTGAGGAACGCCTTGTCCATCGTGACCGTGGCGCGGTCCGGCAGCACGTACTGCGGATGCGCGCCCAGCTTCTTGATGAAGCTGAAGATGTAATCCCAGCGGCCGCAGTTGAGACCCGCGGAGTGTTCGCGCAGCTCGTAGAGGATCTCCTCCATTTCAAACGCCGCCGGCAGCGTCTCAATCAGCACCGTGGCGCGGACGGTGCCGCGCGGAATCGCCAGCTTCTCCTGCGCCAGCACGAACACGTCGTTCCAGAGCCGCGCTTCGAGGTGACTCTCCATCTTGGGCAAGTAGAAGTAGGGGCCCGTTCCTCGCGCGAGCTGCTCTTTCGCGTTGTGGAAGAAGAAGAGCCCGAAGTCGAAGAGCGAGCCCGAGACCGGCGCGCCGTTGAAGAGGACGTTCTTCTCTGAGAGGTGCCAACCGCGCGGGCGCACCAGCAGCGTGGCGATCTGCTCGTTAAGCGCGTAGCGCTTTCCACCCGGCGCTTCGAACGTGATGGTGTGGCGAACCGCGTCCCGCAGGTTGAGCTGACCGCGGAGAAGATTTCCCCACGTTGGGCTGTTCGCGTCTTCAAAGTCCGCCATGAAGACGTTCGCGCCAGAGTTGAGGGCGTTGATGATC
>JBQTKE010000457.1:0-3141 GCA_052386435.1 Myxococcaceae bacterium | reverse complement strand
CTGCTCCCGGAAGGCGCGCAGCAGGTGCTCTCGCTCCTCTCTGTGTCCCGCGCGGCGCTCACCAGCGAGACGTTGCAGGGCGCGGTGCACCGTTTGAACGCGCGCGGCTTGGAGGTCGCGGCGGAGTTGGAGACGCTCATCCGCGAGCACTTGGTCTTCGCTCGGGTCGTCTCAGGCACGCCGGTCTACCGCTTCGTGCGCGACGACGAACGGGTGGCGTTCGAGGCCACGCTTGAAGCTGAGCACCGCGCGGCGCTGGCCAAGGCGATGGGGCTTGAGCTGGAGTCCTCCGGCGAGACGGCCGCGGCGGCGAATCTGTTGCTCGATGCTTGCCCTGATCTGGACGCTGGGCGCTTGGCGTTGGCCGCGGGCGAGGAGCTCTTGGCGCGAGGTGCCCACGACGAGGCGACGGGACTGTTCCGGCGCGCGCTGCCTCTGCTTCCGCCTTCCACCGCGCGTCGCGCGCACCAGCAGCTCTCCGAGCTGTACGCCTTCAAGGGAGATCTCAAGGCGTCGTTGCGCCACCTGCTCCGCTCGCGCGAAGGGACCGACCCAGAGCTACGGGTGGGGGTGGCAAAGTTGCTCTTGCGGCTGGGCAGGGTCGGCTGGGCGGAGTGGCTGCTCACGCCGCTCACCACCCCCGCGTCGATGCTGCGCCCGGACGTGGCGGCGCTCCTGGTGGAGATCGCGCTCATCCGCGGACGTGCGGAGCTGGCCATTGTCACCGCCACCGCGCAGCTGCCGCGGCTGGCCCACGCGACCAAAGAGCAGGCCTTCGCGCTGCTCTCGGTGTTGGGCAAGGCGTATCTGCAGCGCGGCAAGTTGGACGAAGCGCAGGTCGCGTATGAGCAGGCGCACGCGTTGGCGCTCGACCACGGAAAGATCGCGCTCGCCTCTGAGGCGTTGATCAATTTGGGTGTGGTGCTTCACCGCCGAGGCGACCGAGAGGGCGCGGCGCGCTGCTACCGCGAAGGTCTTCCCAACGCGTCGCGCTTTGGTCAGGCACAGGCGCTGGCGAACCTGGGCTCCGTCTACACGGAGAGCGGCGACTTCGAGCTGGCGCGCGAGCACCTGGCGCGCGCGTTGCGTTGGTTCGCCTGGATTGGCGGCAGCAGCAAGGTCGCGCACACGGGCTGCAACCTGGCCCGGCTCAACCATTTCCTGGGCGACCTGGAACGCGCGGAGGCGCTGGCCGCGGACGCGCTGTCCTTCGCGCGAGGATCCGGCGAGCCGTACATCGAAGCGAGCGCGCTGCTCATTCAAGGCGAAGTGTTGGTCGACCGCCGCGAGTACGCGCAGGCGCAAGCGCTCCTCGAGCAGGCTCGGGTCCTCTTTGATTCAATTGGCCACGGCGATCACGCGGCGTTCGCGTCCGCGGTAAAGGCGCGCGCGCACCTCAAGCTGGGAGAGCGCGCGGAAGCGGCGCACGAGCTGTCACGTCCCACGGTTCGCCAAGAAGAGACGGCGCGGGTGGAGATTGAGCTGGCCAAAGGTGAGTTGGCGCTGGCGCAGGGAGATCTCGTCGAAGCGGGCCGAGCGTCCGCGCGCGCTCGCGAGGCTCTCCTTTCGCGACCGGAGCTGGAAGGTCCCAGCCGTGTGCACTACCTCGCCGGACGACTCAAGCTTGCCGCAGGGGATGTCACCGCACAGGCGGAGTTGGCGAAGGGGGCGCGCGCGCTGGAGGCGCTGGCCCAGAAAGTTCCCCAGGCGCTGCGGCAGCAGTTCCTCTCCGTGCCGCACCGTTCGCAGGTGCTCTCCGCGGTGGAGTCCGAGCTGCGCGCGCCGCTCCGCCCTCCGACCACAGAGGGGCCGGTGGCGCCGTTCGGACTGGTGGGTGTTTCGAAGTCACTCAAGGACGTGATTCGGCAGATCGCTCCGATTGCCCGCACCCAAACGACGGTGCTGGTACGCGGCGAGAGTGGGACCGGCAAGGAGCTGGTCGCCCAGGCCATTCACGACACGTCGTCGCGGCACACCTTTCCCATCGTCAAGGTGAACTGCGCGGCCATGGTCTCGGACCTGCTGCTCTCGGAGCTGTTCGGTCACGAGAAGGGCGCGTTCACCGGCGCGGTGCGTGAACGCAAGGGCCGCTTCGAGCTGGCGGACGGCGGCACGATTTTCTTAGACGAGATTGGCGACATTGATCCGCAATGCCAGATCGCCCTGCTGCGCGTGCTGCAAGAGCGCGAATTCGAGAGGGTGGGCGGCACCAAGACCATCAAGGTCGACGTGCGTGTCATCTGCGCGACGAACAAGGACCTTGAAGCGCTGATTGCCCAGGGCAAGTTCCGTCAGGATCTCTACTACCGACTCAAAGGCGTGATGTTGGAGCTGCCTCCTTTGCGCGAGCGTTTGGAAGATCTCCCCCTGCTCTCATCGCACGTGCTGGTGCGCGCAGCGGTGGAGCGCTCCGAACCGGAGAAGCAGCTCTCACCCGCGGCGTTGCAACTGCTGGCGCGGCACAGCTGGCCGGGAAATATCCGTGAGCTGGAGAACGTGCTGGCGTCGGCGGCGATCTTCGCTCGAGGACGGGTCATCGCCCCGGAGGACTTCGCGCACGTGCCGGAGCTGGCGGTGCTGCACCACGAAAGCCGCCGCAGCGAGAGCTCCGTGAAGGGAACCGCCTCGACCGCGGCCAGTGCTCCGGCGGTGGACTACTACGCGCTCGTTCGCAGCAGTGAGCTCTCCTTGCGTGAGCTGCAGGAACGCGTGGAGCAGCAGTGCTACCGCCGCGCGCTTCTGGATTCGCGCGGGAGCATTACCGAAGCCGCGAAGCTGCTGAAGATGAAGCGTTCCCGCCTGTCGCAGATCGTGAACGGCGATCCCGAGCTGAGGAGGATCGCGGATGGCGATTGAGCGGCCTTCAGACGGGGATCAGGTGGGACATGTGATTCACTGTCCTACATCCTGGTTCGCGTGGTCTCAGCAGGAATCACGCAGCCTCAGCAAAAGAGAATTCTGTCACTAAGTGATGACATGTCGGTTTCAAGAATGGAAACTCCCCTTTCCGGCGGGCGGGTGGCCTTTCTGTCGAGACCGGCCTACTCAGCCAAGCCACTAAAGGGGAGCACTCATGCGCGCATCAAGTCGTTGGTTGGTGGCACCGATGCTCGGTTCGTTGTTGGCGTTCGCCTGTTCGAA
>JBQTKE010000456.1:0-5191 GCA_052386435.1 Myxococcaceae bacterium | reverse complement strand
TTCGCGCTTGTCGTGCGGCGCTGGAGACGCGCGAGGCCATCACCGCGCTGCGAGCAGAGCTCAACGCGCAGGGACTGCCGGATGTGTACACGCGGATGGGGCTCAACTCGGCCCAGATGCTGGTGGGCAACATCGGCAGCGAGCAGCTCATCGACTACACGGCGATTGGCGACGGGATGAATTTGGCCGCGCGGTTGGAGGGCGCGAATAAGGCCTACGGCACGGACATCTTGATCGGCGAAGGCACGTTCCTGCGCGCGCAGGACTACATCGAGGCGCGTGAGATTGATCTCGTCAGAGTCGCGGGGAAATCGGAGGCGGAGCGCATCTACGAGCTGATGGCACTCAAGGGACGGCTCACGAACGCGCAGCGCGTGCTTCGAGCGGATTACTCGCGCGCTCTGGTGGACTACCGGGCCCAACGTTTCGCGGCGGCGGCCGAGGTCTTGGAGAAGTACCCACAGGACGGCGCGTCCATCACCCTCCTCGCGCGGTGCCGGGAAGCGCTGGAACACCCACCCGTCGACTTCGACGGCGTGGCGGATCTCGAGAAGTGACCTGCTAGGCTCTGCGCCTACTCGGTCTTGGCCCACGAGGAGGGCACATGTTGCGGCGCGGTGCAGGAGCGCTGGTGGCGCTCGGGTTGATGACAGGAAGCGCAGTCGCGGCAGTGAGGGTGGGTGGCACGCTGTTCGTGAAGGCGCGCAACACCAAGCTGCTCGCCAGTCCCTCTCCCACCGCGAACGTGGTGGCGCTGCTTCAACCGGGCGAGACGGTGGTCTGGAGCGGCGCGGATCCGGCGAACAAGCAGTTCCACCGGGTGACCTTCGGCGGCAAGAAGGGCGTCATCTTCCAATCCAACCTCTCCACCACCCCACCCTCGAAAGAGCTGGTCGCGAGCCAAGGTGGGAAGGAGCTGGATCCGAAGGCGTTCGCCAGCTCTGGCGCCGCGACCAAGGCGCTGGGGGAGACCGCGAAGGAATACGGCGAGAAGAACCAGGACCTCAAAGCCGCCGTGGGCAAGCTGCAGAGCTTGGAGAAGCTGGCGCGTTCGGTGACGCCCGCGGAGATTTCTGATCACGCGAAGAAGGCCGGCATCTTCCCCGTGGTGGGAGGGGGCAAATGATGACTCGACTGCTCGCGTTGAGCACCCTGGGCCTCGCCGCGGCGATTGGACCGTGCCAGCACATCCCGAAGTCCATCGTGAATGACGCCCTCAACTCAGCGACCGACGTGCAGAAGACGCGCAAGGAAGCCGAGACCAAATGCGAACCGTTGCGCAAAGCGAAGGTCACGGTCGACGAAGAGACGGAGATCGGCGGAGCGGTCGCGCTCAACTGGGCGAGCCGCGGCAAGGGCTTGATGCTGGGCGCCGAGCCTCTGGATGAGCTGTCGCGCTACTTGAACCGCGTGGGAAAGAATCTCGCGTCGCAATCCGAACGGCCAACGTTGGACTGGACGTTCGGCGTCGTCGACGCGGAAGACTTCAACGCGTACTCCTCCCCGGGCGGCTACGTCTTTGTCACGCGCGGACTGCTCAAGAAGATCGAGAACGAAGCGCAGCTCGCGGGCGTGCTCGCGCATGAGGTCGCGCACGTGGCGCACCGCGATGCGTTGGAGGTCTACAACTCAATCAAGGCGAACCAGTGCATCGCCAGCGCGGTAGGCAGTGGGATCAGTCGTGTCGGGTCTCTGGACATCGCGATGAAACAGGCGACCGGCGCGACCGGCGGAGTCGTCGACTTCAAGAGGCTGGGCGCTGAGGTGCTCGGAGAGTTCGCCAAGCAGATGGTCGACACGCTCACCACGCAGGGCTTCGCACATGAAGATGAGTTCGACGCGGATCAAACGGCCGTCGAGCTGTTGATCAGTGCAGGCTACGACCCGAATCAGTTCGTGGCGTTCTTGGGCAAGCTCCCCGCGGACGGCGGCGCGTTTAGGAACCACCCCAGCAGCGAAGCCCGCCGCGCCAAGCTCACCGCGCACCTCAAGACCCTCTCCGCCAAGCAGGACGGCTTCCACGTCACGTACGACGCCAGCTCGAAAGAGTGGAAGCCCGTGCCGCTGAAGGGTGAGCTCGCCGCGGTGAAGTGAGGAGAAAACGTGAGTGGCGCGCTCCGGCGTGCACTGCCCGCTCGTCCCAGGGCCGCGTTTCAGTTGAGATACCCGCGCGCCTGCAAGCTGAAGAGGTGCGCATAGCGGCCTTGCTGGGCGACGAGCTCCTGGTGCGAGCCGAGCTCTTCCACTCGACCGTTGCGCAGCACGGCGATGCGGTCCGCCATGCGGACGGTCGAGAAGCGGTGCGAGATGATGATCGCGGTATGGTCCGCGGCCAGAGAACGGAAGCGTTCGAACAGCTCGTGCTCTGCTTCCGCGTCGATGCTGGCGGTGGGCTCGTCCAGGATGAGGACTTCGGCGTCACGCATGAACGCGCGGCTCACCGCCAACTTCTGCCACTGACCGGCGGACAGCTCGCGTCCCTTCGCGAACCAGCCGCCGAGCATCGTGTCGTATTTCTCCGGCAGTGTTTCGATCACCGGCGCCGCTCCACCCTGCGTGGCCGCCACTTCGATGCGTGCGCGATCGTCGATCCGGCTGACTTCACCCAAGCCAATGTTCTCGCCCGCGCTGAACTGGTAGCGCACGAAGTCCTGGTACACGGCGCCGATTCGACTGCGCAGCTCTTTGGGATCCATGTCGCGCAGGTCCACTCCGCCGTAGAGGACTTCGCCTTCGGTGGGGTCGTAGAGGCGCAGAATGAGCTTCACCAATGTGCTCTTGCCCGCGCCGTTCTCGCCGACGAGCCCCAACTTCTCGCCAGGCTTCAGCGTGAGGTTCACGTCTCTCAACGCCCACTCGGTCTTGCCGGGATAGCGGAAGGAGACATTGCGCAGCTCCAAGCGCTGCGCGGCCCCGGTGGGCGCGACCTTCGGCGGAGAGACGCGCGCGGCCTCTCCGCCGGTGGGGATGTCGAAATACAAAAAGAGATTCGACATGAAGAGCGAGTCTTCGAACATGGAACCGATGGAGCTGAGGATCGCTTGGAACGCGCCCTGCCCTTGTCGAAACACGGCGAGGTAGAGCGTCATGTCGCCCAGTGAGATCTCCGCTCTCGCCGCGCGTCCCGCGACCCACGCATAGCAGCCATAGAACGCGCCCAGTGAGAGGACGCCCAGGAGCAGTCCCCAGAAGAGGCGACGGATGGCGAGCTGCCGGTCCTCGCTGAAGAACTTCGCGTACAGCGCTCTGTAGCGTCCGAGGATCAGCCCGCCCAGGTCATAGAGCTTCACCTCTTTGACGTGGTGGTCGCGGGTGAGGATCCACTCCAGGTAGTTGAGCTTTCGGCCTTCGGGAGCGCGCCAGGAGTTGAGCCGGAACGAGTCGGACGCGAGCCGCGCTTCGGCGATGAACGCGGGGATGGACGCGGCGACGATGATGAGCACGCTCCAAGGCGACAGCTTCACCAAGAGCGCGGCGTACGCGCCCAACGTGATGAGGTTCTGGATGATGCTGAAGGCTTGCAGGACGAGGGAGAGAGGGCGGCTCGCCGCCTCTCGCCGGGCATTCTGCATCTTGTCGTAGAGCTCGGAGTCTTCGAAGTGGCGCAGCTCCAGCGCGAGCGCCTTCTCTAGGATCCGCACGTTCACCAAGTTGCCCAGGTTGGCGCGCATCAGCTCGCGCAAGAGCCCCAGCCCGCGACCGAGGACCATCGACGCGAGCATCAGCCCCAGCTCCACCGCGACCAAGCGGTACACGCGATCGGGTTGACCTTCGCGAGTGGCCGATACCACCGCGTCGATGATGAGCTTACCGACGTACGCGATCGCCGCGGGCAACAGCGCTGACGCCGCGGTGAGGACCGCGAGCACCACCGTCGCCAATGGATCCGCCTCCCAGACGAGCTTGAACGTGCCTGGGACCTGGCGAAACACGGAGAGCGCCTGCTTCGCGCGTTCGCGAAGTGCCGCCTTCTTGCCTGGAGCAGGCTCTGTCGCCGGAGGAACCAAGTGGAAAGAGCTAACCGCGTCTCGCTCCATTTGCAGCCAAGGAAAGCGACGCCAGGCCGTTTTCAGAACGTCCGCCAAGCCCTGGGCTCGGCGACTGCCTGTGGTGACTTCGCCTCCGCCTCACGAGGAGCAGGACGCCCCGGGGTCGGGCGCGATGGTCGAGTAAGGTCGCGCTGACTTCGACCTGCGCCTATCGCTGCGCAGCGTGACTGAGCGCCTTGTGCACAGCCTCGAGCGCTTTGCGCGCCTCGAGCAGCTCCGCACGCTCAGCGGTCAGGCTCTGCACCTGGCGAGAGAGCGTGTCGCGTTCAGCGGCGAGCGCCTCCACCGCGCGACGTAGGGACGTGGCGTCGTCGTGCACCGCCTCCAGCTCAGAGGCCAGACGCTCCTCTTCGGAGAGCGATTCTGCCAACGCCTGCTCGCGCTTGTCGACCTCTTGCTTGAGGAGGTTCTTCTCTCCGTCCGCCGCGTTGAGCGCCTGCCGCGACTCCTGCAGCGAGAGCAGCGCTTCGTCGCGCTCTCCTTCGAGTGTCGCCAGCTCGCGTTCCAGCTCCTGAAGCAGCCGCGCGCGCTCATCCATTTGAGAGGAGAGGCGACGCGCTTCATCCATTCGGATGCGCGCCTCTTCCGTTGCGCGTTCTGC
Organism: Myxococcaceae bacterium; assembly: GCA_052386435.1. Classification (GTDB taxonomy): domain Bacteria; phylum Myxococcota; class Myxococcia; order Myxococcales; family Myxococcaceae; genus JBQTKE01. Next base: position 541 of record JBQTKE010000456.1, on the reverse strand, counting down.
CTGACGGCGAGCGACTTCGAGATCCTGACTGACCGCGAGGTTGAGCGTCTTCGCCTTGGCAAGCTCCGTCTGTAGCCCCGCAATGCGCTCCACCGCGAGCACGCCCGCCTCAGCGACAGTGGGCGGCAGCGGCTCCGGACGCGGATTTTCCCGCACCGCTTTAAGACGTTCCTTGAGCCGCTCGCGACGCGTGTCCATAGGGTCGTCCGTAAGAGGGGGCGGTGGATCCTGGATCTCCACCAGGTCCGGAGGCGGTTCTGTGCGAGCGACCGTACGCGCCACGTTGCGACCACGGGGAGGTTCGTTCAGGGAAGCGCGAGGGGAGTGATCGTACTGAGCCTCGCTCTCGCAGACCCGAGCGTGCGGTGCGTCGCACCGAGCTTCAGGTTCGCGAACCCGCACTGCCGCGAGCGCTCGGCGTGACGCTTCGCGCGCCTGCGCGGCTTCAGCGGCACGGCGAGCATCGTCGCGGGCGCGGGTTGCCGCGTCACCGTCACGACGCGCCCGGGCGGCGTCTTCTGCCAGGCGGGCCTCTGCTCTC
>JBQTKE010000455.1:0-8964 GCA_052386435.1 Myxococcaceae bacterium | reverse complement strand
ATCAGGTCGATGCAACTAATGAGCCAGCGGATTGAATTCCCGGGTGACGGAAGTGGCGCTAAAGCGTCGCCCTGTGAAACCAGGAGAGCAGGTCAGTGGGCGCCGCATGGCCCTGTTGTCGTTGACGGCGCTCGGCGTGGTCTACGGGGATATCGGCACCAGCCCCCTCTACGCGCTGCGCGAATGTTTCTACGGTGAGCACGGCGTGGCGCCGACAGAGGGGAACGTCTTGGGCGTCCTCTCGCTCATCCTGTGGTCTCTGATCACAGTCATCACCGTGAAGTACCTGGTCTTCGTGATGCGCGCGGACAACCGGGGCGAGGGCGGGATTTTGGCGCTGATGGCCTTGGTGATGGAGTCCGGGAGGGCCAAGGGCAAAACGCGGCCCGCTTTGATCATCCTGGGACTGTTCGGCGCGGCGCTTCTCTATGGAGATGGGGTGATCACGCCGGCCGTCTCCGTACTGGGCGCGGTGGAAGGTCTGGCGGTGGCAGGCGGTGGGAGCGCAGTGGGAGCGAGCGCGAGCCCGTTGGCACCCTATGTCGTGCCGATCAGCATCCTCATCTTGGTGGGACTGTTCTTCATTCAGAGCAAAGGCACCGGAGGCATTGGCGTCATCTTTGGGCCGGTGATGTGCCTCTGGTTCGGGGCGATTGGGGTGCTTGGCCTGTATTCGTTGAGCCAGGACGCGTCCGTGTTTCGCGCGGCCTCGCCTGTCTACGGGGTGCAGTTCTTCGTTGAGAACCGAGTCCACGGCTTCTTGGTCCTGGGCTCTGTCTTCCTCGTCGTGACGGGAGGCGAAGCGCTCTATGCGGACATGGGTCACTTCGGCCGGAAGCCCATTCGCCTGGCCTGGTTCTGCATCGCGCTGCCGTCGCTTTTGCTCAACTACTTCGGCCAAGGCGCGCTGCTCTTGCGAGATCCCGCGGCGGCCAGTCACCCGTTCTTCTTGCTCGCGCCCGAAGCGCTGCGCTTGCCGTTGGTCGGCCTCTCTGTCGCAGCGGCGGTGATCGCGTCACAGGCGCTCATCTCCGGGGCGTTCAGCATGACCCGCCAGGCGATTCAGTTGGGTTACTGCCCTCGCATGGAAGTCGTCCACACCTCAGCGGTGGAGAGTGGGCAGATTTACCTCCCAGGGTTGAACCGCATGCTGGCGCTGGGCGTGATTGTGCTGGTGCTGGGCTTCCGCTCTTCCGGCGCCTTGGCCGCCGCGTACGGCATCGCCGTCACCGCGACCATGGCCATCACCACCGTGCTCGCGTATTTCGTGGCGCGCGAGCGGTGGCAGGTGGGAATCCACATCGCGCTGCCGATCGCGTTGCTGTTCCTATTTATCGACCTCGCCTTCTTCGCTGCGAACGCGGTGAAGATCGCCGACGGCGGCTGGTTCCCGCTCGTGCTGGGCCTGGGCGTGTTCACCTTGATGACCACCTGGAAGCGCGGCCGCGAGATTCTTGCCGTCCGCTTGCGCGGGACGACGCTTTCCGTCAGGGAGTTGCTGGAGAGCTTCACCGAGACGCCGCCGCTGCGAGTCCCCGGCGCCGCGATTTTCATGACCGGCAACCCAGACGGTGCGCCGAATGCGCTGCTGCACAACTTGAAGCACAACAAGGTGCTGCACGAGCAGACCGTGTTGCTCACGGTGGTCAACGAGGACGTCCCCTATGTCGCGGGCGAAGAGCGCGTCGAAGTCACTCCGTTGGAGCAGGGGCTTACCCGAGTCGTCGCGCGCTACGGCTTCATGGAAGACCCCTCCATCGCGGACATTCTCAAGCGCGGTCGCGAGCGTGGGTTGCAGTTCAACCTCATGTCCACCACGTTCTTTCTGGGACGGGAGACGCTGATTCCAAGCAAGAAGCCGGGGATGGCGCTGTGGCGTGAAGCTCTGTTCGCGTGGCTCTCACGCAACGCGCGCAGCGCCACCGCGTTCTTCCGCATTCCGCCCAACCGCGTCGTGGAGCTGGGGTCGCAGGTCGAGCTTTAGGGAGAGGAATCCGTGGCCAACGTGATTGAAGAGTCCAAGTCCAACCGCGCCAGCTGCCGCACCTGTCGACAGAAGATTGAGAAGGGCGTGCTGCGCTTCGGCGAGGAAGTGCCCAACGCGTTCGATCCCGAGGCAGGGCCGCAGTACGCGTGGCACCACCTGCTCTGCATCGCGAAGAAGAAGCCGCGGATACTGAAGGACGCGATGGACGCGCACGCCGGGGAAATTCCGGGGCGCGCGGAGATCGACGCGGCCATGTCGGAGGCGAAGGAGAGCCTCAAGACCTTCCCCTACGCGGAGCGCGCGTCGACAGGACGTTCCAAGTGCCAGGCGTGCGGAGAGGCGATCGCGAAGGACGAGCTGCGGGTCGCGTTTGAGCGAGAGTTGGACCGAGGCATGGGCCCTACCACCGGCGCCGGCTACCTGCACACCGCGTGCGCCAGGGGACAGCTCAAGGATCCAGAGCTGCTGTCCAAGGTGACCGCGAACAGCAAAGGTCTAGGCCCCGCGGAAGTGGCGGAGTTGGAGCAGACGCTGATCGCCTAACTCAAGTTCCAGTGCCTTCCAGCGCAAGCCCGAAACCTGCGTTGTTGCTGCAGGTAAGGGCTTGCGTGGGCGCGAGTCCGATTTGAATCCGCGCCGTTGCGTTGCCGACCGTCGTCGGTGCGAACGTGAGCTGAAGCGGCAACCGTCCTCCTGCTTGGAGCACGGTGTTGCAGCTGGTCAGGTCGCAGGGAGCGCTCACGTCGAAGCTCCCGGTCGCATCTTCCAGCGAGACGGAGCTGACGCGCACGCTCTCGTTCTGCGTGTTCACCAACTCCACGACGTGGGCTTCGTGGTTCCCCATGGTCACTTCGCCAAAGCGCGTCTCGCCGGCCACGCTCAAAGGCGCCATCTCGCGCGTCAGCCCTTCCCAGTGGAAGGTGCGGTCACGTCCGTCGATCCCCATCCAACGCCAGGTCTCTCCGTTGTCGGTGCTGGTCCGTACTTTGTACGGGTAGTCGCCGTTCTGCGGGCAGCTCACGCCGATGGCCGGCATCCCCGGAACGCTGAAGGCACGCACGTCCCACTTGAAGCGCCAGTTGTTCCCTACGCGCTCGACGAAGTGCAGCGGGTAGCTGGTCCACGCCGCGGTGGGGCTTCCGGAGAAGAACGGGGAGAAGATTTCCGCTCGGACGAAAGAGGGATCCGCAGTCACCGGTCCGCCTTGATCCGTCACTCCCGGCACGAAGATGTCCGTCGCGATGCTCGGGGCGGCTGCGTAGACCTCGTACTCGCTGGGCGTGGCGAGGAACGGATCCGCAAGACCCGGTCCGTAGAACCAACCCGTCTGGCACTGGCCGTTCACGTAGTGGCACTTGTTGAAGAGGTACGCGCCGAGCTCGGACCACTCGACGACCGGCGGTGTGACGACGGACGCGCGGTGGTTCGTGCCGTCGCGGCTGTCCCAGAGTGTGTTGAGCGGACCTTTCGCTTCCACCCAAAGCTCCATGGCGCCCTGGACGAGCGCCGGTACGGTCACGCTCCAGCGCGCGTTGTTCCCATGGTCGCCTTCGTTGAGCGCGGTGAGCGACATCGGCGACGACGACTTCTTGCCGTCGTGCTTCCAGTGCAGCACCGGAGCGGTGTTGGGCGTCTGCGGATAGGTCTGCACTTCAACCGTGAGCGGATGTCCCGCGTAGAGGGGCAGCTCGCTGTTCAGGCGACGGCCCAGTCCCTCTTGGTGCGCGCTCAGACCGCCGACCCACTCCAACGGAGTTTCGTCGCACACGTGGAGGACGTAGTTGCGCGCTTGGTTGTTGAGCCAGAGCGCGGCGGTTCCCATCTGCAGGGAGATCGCGGCTTCGAGTCGCGCGGTCTGTCCCGTGGGAGGGAGGGTGAAGTGGAGGCCGCGCGCGCCGTCTCCCACAAAGGGCAGGCCCGCGACGTCACGGCTGTGCGCCCAGGCATCGACGGTGAAGCGGGCCGTGCCGGAGGCGATGGGCTCTTGCAGGCTGGTCGACTCGATGAAGATGAGCTCCACCGGGGAGGTGGTCGAAGGAAGTCCGGGCGTCGCATAGACCTGACCCAGCGCGTCCGACGAGAGCAGAACCAGATCTTTGAGCTGCGAGACCTGGAGCACTCCCGTGGATGCGAGGACCGCTTCGACTTGAGGGCGCTCCAACAAAGCACGCGGCGCTTCGCCCAGCAGTTGGTGCGGCGTGCCCTGCTCAGGCTCCAGCTCCGGCTTCGCGTTGCAGGCACAGAGAGTGGCGAGAACGGCAATGCGGCTCAGCAGTTTCAAGACAGTCCCCCGGTTTGAAACGCGTGGCGCATAAACCACGGGCGCGCGAAGAAGGAAAGTAGACCCCGGCCGGTGCCAGCAAGCTCACGCGATTGATGCATCGCTTACTTGAAGGCGATCGTCCCAGCCCTCTTTGAGGCGCATCTCCTGCGGACTCTCAGCCCGACAACGGCGAGCAAGCAGAGCGCCCAGGAGCCATCACCGTTGCCGCTCCCCGCATGGCAACCGAACCCGACAGCCATCGTGAGAGGATCCAGCGGCTCCGCGCTCAGCGTCGATGTTCCATCACCCAGCGTGGTTCCTCCGTCCGTGAGCCCCGCTCCTCCATTGGCCGCCGGCGCGGCGACACCTCCCGTCGGGCCCCCGTTGGCGACGACCGTGAGCGCGGCGGGCTGGACGACGAACCACTCGCTGGGAGCCGACAGCTCAAGATTCGCCGTCCCAAGGTTGGAGTCGCGGTACACGAACGATTCGCTCACCGAATTGCCCGCGGCAAACGAGATGGTCGCGCTGCGGGTCCAGGTGTAGTTGGGCGCCGTGCCGCGGCCGATCTCTCCGGTAGGACTGAGCGCGGACACATTCACCGAAAGCGTCGTTCCGGGGATGGGCGCTCCTGCGGAGAGGCTGCCGCCCGCGCGTGCACTTCGTCGCAGCTGCATGGGCGCGCTCGAGGTGCCTTGCGGAACCAAGCTGGCGGTCGTGTCGAGCTGCAGGTCCCCCTCCCAGTAGGCGACAATAAGACCTGGTCGACTGGTGACGGCTGCTCTTCGCCGGGAGGCGAACCGGTAACCGTCGCCGTTGCTCCCATCGTGAAGCACCGCGATTCCGTCATTGCGCCGCTGCCCGGAGACCCATTCCTGGACCACCGCGATGCCTGCGGCATTGAACGAGGTGGTGTCGAGGCCTAAGGAGAGAGTTCCGACACGCGCCAGCTCTGTGACTTCCGTGTCAGCCGCTCCACGAGCGCCGCCGCCATTCCAGGCGGTTGCCCCATCGGCAGTGGCCCAGGTCGCGTTTTCTGTCCACGGCCGGCGCACTGCAGACACCCGGAACGTGTTCGCTGAAGGCCCGAGTGAGGGCTCCGCCGTGGTGAGGGCGACTGCGGCGGAGACCACCTGCGACCAGGCGGGAACAGCCGTCGAAAGGTCCCAAGACAGGAGCGCGGTGTCCTCGGGCGACGCGTCAACTGCGAGGTAATCGTATGCCCTGTAGCTATAGGTGACGGGGTCCGCGTAGTTGGCCAGCTGACGCATGACCGAACCGGAGTAGCCGCTGACTCCCTGTTGAAAGGCAGCGACCTGGCCACCGTCGTAGGTGATGATCAACACCGGACGTGAGCTGGAAGGGGTAATACCATTTGCATCAAAGTAGGTCTCGCTGGAGCTCCCGCCCGACGGGACTGCCTGGATGAGCAAACCATTGTTCGGGATGCTGCCCGCGATCCAGCCTGCGACCACCGCAATGCCCGTGGCATTGAAGTTCCAGACCAGCCACCCTCCCGCCATCGGCTGAGGTGCGGATGTGAGCTGCGCGGGATCGAAGTCTGAGCCTGCTCCCAGGGCGCCTGGAATCGCCCATGGGGAACCCGCCGCCGCACGGTTCCAAGTCACTTCCGAAGCTGTCCAGGGCCGTACCACCTTGTGGATGGAGGGCGGGTTGGTCATCGCGCCGCGCACCTCCAGCCGGACCGCCTCGATGGTCACCGCGGTAGAGAGCGAGCTGAGATCCCATCTCAGCAACGGCGTGAACGCGACCGTACCGTTGGCATAGGTGAAGGCGTCCATGAACTGCCTCGTGCTGTGCGCGTCCGCGTACGTCTGATCTGGCTGCCAGGATTGATTGATGTCCCAGCGCAACCAGATATCGCGCGTGCCTGAGTAGGCAGCCGAAGGGCTCTCCCCATCACGGAAAGTGAGCGTGCGCTGCGCGAGCGCCGGTTCAGGAGCCAGCAGCGTGCCCGTCAGAATCAAAATGAGTGCAGGGGTGTTTGTCTTTGTCGTGTTCAAAGCAGCAATTCTACGCTCGAACGCGGATCTATTTTCCTGCTCGGGGCGGACCTTCTGTAGGGCAGCGGAGCATATTAGGTGACCACGCCAGCCAGAGGAGGGTGATTACCCTGCCGTTCGGGCGTCTCATGCCGCAGGTGCTGGCCCAGCTCCACGGCTACCCGTGGCCTGGCAAACGCGCGGAAGCTGCTCGGCTCCCACGGGCTTTGCTGCGGGAAGAGCTGTTTGAGGCGCGTTTCGACGCTCGTGTACTGAAGGGTGTTAATCAAGGCGCAGTGCCCTTCTTGTCGTTGAGCGTGCGCTCCAGAAACAGGGCCAAGCGCACCTGAAACGCGATCAGGTTCTCGCGCCGCGCAATGCCGTGACCCTCGTCCATGGCCAGCATGTATTCGACGGGAACCTTTCGTGCCTTGAGAGCGGAGACAATCGCGTCCGCCTGCGCGCGTGGAACCCGCGGATCGTTCGCTCCGCTGTACACGAAGAGTGGCGCCACGATCGCGTCGACCTTCTTCAGGGGGGAGAGCGATTCGAGGAACACCGCGTCTGTCGTGGGATCACCCAGCTCGTGCCGGTAATTCTCCAGAACCAGACCTTTGGTTGAGGCCATGAAGGTCTTGAGATCGGCGATTCCGAAGAGATCGACCCCTGCCCGCCACGCGCCCGGCTGGGTCGCCAGTTGGTGCAAGACCAAAAACCCGCCGTAGCTGGAGCCGTAGACCACCAGCCTTGTCGGATCCGTCCAGGGCTGAGCGACCAACCAGCTGCGCACCGAATCGATGTCTCGAAACGAGTCTGACCTCTTCCGTCCGTCGTCTGCCGCTTCAAAGGTTCGGCCAAATCCCGCGGAGCCTCGGATGTTGGGTTCCACCCAGGCGTAGCCTTTCGACAGGAAGAGCTGACGGGTCGCGCCCCAACCGATCGCCGACGCTCCCGCCGGTCCACCGTGGAGGCTGAGAATGACCGGGTGACGTCCACCGCCGCGCGGGCGGTAGACATTGACGGGGAGCTCCAGTCCGTCGAACGCCTTGACCGAAGTCTGAGACACGTCGACATCCACGGCCGGAAGCCCCGTTCGCGGAAAAGTGACCAAGGGGGTCGCGGTGCCGGTCGTGGAGGAGACGGTGAAGATAGACGAGGGGTTCGAAGGGGTGGACCAGGTGACCGTGAGGGTTTTTCCGTCATCCGAGAAGGCGCTGAGCTGGCCGCGTCCCAGTGGCAAGTCTACGCGTGCACGCAGCCGCAAGGTGGCCGCGTCGAGGAGGCGAAGCTCCTGCCGGTTGCCGGCGTCGAACCCGACGGCGAGCGTCCGCCCCGTGCGATCCAGCACCAGACTCTCGCCCACCGCACCCGGAAATTGGCTCTCCTCATACCGTCCCAGCTCCGCGCCGGTCTCGACATCCAGTGAGAGCACCAGGGCTTGTTCCCCACCTCCGTCCGTCACGACGTAGGCGCGCTTGCCGTCCCGGGAGAAGGTCGCGGTGCGAATCGTGGCGGCTCCTTGCGCAGGGTACAGCCTTCGCGCTGTACCCGTCTTCAAGCCCACAACGAACAGTGGGTTGTCCTGATGGGTTCGGATTTTTCCGAAGAGCGCGTGCTGTCCGTCAGAGGTGACGTCGTAGAGAAACCCCGCTCCGTCGTCGCGGTACAGCAGCCGCGCGGGTTCGTCACCGCGCAGGCCGACGCTGTAGATCTCCGAGCGCGGGCTGCTCATCTGACGGGCGCTGAAGAAAATTCGATCCGAGGCGCCCTCCGGGAGAAACGCCCAGTCGCGGTTGAGTGGGTCCGGGGTCAGCGCCCGCACTGGCCCGCCGCTGAGAGCAACGCTGTAGAAGCGCACCTGCTCATTCCCGTTCGAATCGGCGCTGAAGATGACGTGCTGATCATCGGGGGTGATGATTGGCCCGCCCATCGCATCGGGCCAGACGGCCAGGCGGCGGGGGACGGCGCCCGAGCCCAGCGTTTTCACATACAGCTGCGGCAGCCCATCACGACTCGAAACGAAGACCACGCGCTTGCCGTCGTGGGTGAAGACAGCCTGTTCATCACGGAAGGCGTCGACCAGGGCCGTTGCTTGTTTCTCAAGCTCCGACGGCGAGGACGCGCCCAAAGGCGTGACCACCGGTTTCAGCTGCGGGGTGCTGCACGCCAGGCAGCTCAGCATCACAGCGAGGGGAAGGTGGTTCATGGTTTCAAGGTGACAAGGCGGGAAGAAAAGTTACGCGCTCGAATGAACGCACGAGGTGCCGCCGTGCGATCGGGATTGATATCCGCACGTGTTGGAAGCCGTGAGCGCAATAGTGATGGCGAAACCTCGTGGTCACACCGCCCAGCGAGTTTCTGACTGAAAACGTTGTCACAGATATGGCACACAAAAGCCGATTCAAGGACACGGCGGGTGGCTACATCCGAGTCATGAATCGCGCGTCGGTGCTGGCCCTGGTGCTGCTCTCGTTTCCGCTCTACGCGGGCGACGTGCGGCTCACCGGCGCGGGCGCGACGTTCCCGGCACCGCTCTACAGCAGGTGGTTCAGCGAGCACCACCGCCTGCACCCGGCGGAGAAGTTCAATTACCAGGCGATTGGGTCCGGTGGTGGGATTCAGCAGGTGATCAACGGCACTCTGGATTTCGGGGCGACGGATACGCCCATGACCGAGTCTCAGCTCGAGCGCGCGCCCGACACCGTTCATGT
>JBQTKE010000454.1:0-13034 GCA_052386435.1 Myxococcaceae bacterium | reverse complement strand
CGTCTTCGAGCACCGGACCCACCCGCACAGACGGAAAGTAATACTGAGTTACGTGGGCGACTGAGTGATTTCAGTGAATTAAACAAACACAGACGTCTTTGCTAGCTGCGTCAACAACTCTTACCCGCCTTCTCCCTACAATAAAGGAACATTTCGGGTGGTGCTGTGCAATGGGCAGTCCAAAGCAGACGCTAAGAGAGCTGATCGAAACGCTGTCGAAGACGGAGAAGGTCCCGCCGCGTTTCGTGGAATCGGTCATCGCGATGGTCGAGCAGAAAGGCATCGACCTGAACGGCGACGCCGCGCCTTGGGCGGAGATCATCACCAAGTCCTTCAAGTCCCGCGCGGAGACCCACAAGGTCTGCATGGAGCTGCTCTCCCAAGTGAAGAGCGTGACGGCGGATCTCGAATCGCTGCGCGATCGCTGTCTGCTCGCCGCCGAACGGGCGCGCAAGATTGAAGAGCGCATGGTCCAGGTCTCCGCGGAGCTGCGCCGTCAGCGCGCCGCTCAGGAACAGCAGAAGCAAGAGAAGGAGAGCCGTCCCTTCCTGATGCTGGTACCCGCGAACCTGCTCCCGAACTGAGCCCCGCTGCGGTGACGCGGGTGCTGCGAACCTGCTTCCGATTTGAGTCCCGCTGCGGTTAAGGAGCAGCGATGCTCCTTCTCATCACAGCGCTGGTACTCACCGCGGATGGCGGCGCCGCGCAGACACCTCGCGAACGGGCCATGGATCTCAACACCCAGGGCTTCCGTCTCTACAAAGCCAAGAAGTTCCCTGAAGCGTTGGAGCTCTTTCGCCAAGCCACCCAGGCGGATGAAGCCCACGCGATGTCCCACTACAACTACGCGGCCACCTTAAGCGTGCTTCGCCAGCAGAAGCGCGTCTGCGAATTCATGGCCATCCGCCCGGCCATCGTGACGGAGCTCACGCGCGCGGTGGAGCTGGACGCCACGCGCAAGCGCCGCATGGTGAGCGACGCGGACTTCACTGCGGTGCGTGACACCGTGGGCTATCAGAAGCTCGCCGGCGTGGACCCTTCTCGTCCCGCTGGCTTCAAGACGCTGCTCGAGCGGGTGACGTGGTGGTCGTCGGGTCAGGGCGCGTATGGGTCGCTGCTGCAGTTGGATCTTCAGCGCAACGGCAAGCTGCTGCTCAAACGCCGCGTGGTCACCGACGACGGCGTGCGCGAAGAGAAGGAGACGGGCACTTGGCGCACAGACGGGACAACCGTGTTCGTCAAGACCGCGGCGGGTGAGGTGAAAGGGACGCTCTCCCCTGAGGGCGCACTCGAGCTGCCTGAGCCGATGGGGCGGCTCTTCGACTTCCCCTCAGAATGCGATGCGTGAGGACCGCGCAAAGCAGCGCCAGCCAGAGACTTGGGCTTCCCGAAGTGGACGAGCAGCCCGTGGCGTCCGCCAACGCCGTCGCTTCCTCCTGCGGGCTGAGACTCTCCGACGAGCTGATGACCGATGAAGGCACGATGTCCTCGAGCGGAGGCGGCGGTGGAGTGCCCGCGTCCGCGCCGGCAATCGCGGTCTGGCGAAAGTAGTCCATCGCGCGCTTCATCACCGTGACGCGGTCCTCGGCGCTCACCAGCGTTTCGAAGGGGAAGCCCAAGGTGAGCAACTTCTGCTGCGACGCGACCGCGGCGGTGGAGGTGCCTTGGTAGACTGCGGTGATGTCGGAGCCGGCGGGGGTGAGCGCTTCCGAGCCCGCCGCGTACGCACCCTGCAAACCATCGTCGAGCGTCATCACCGGAAGATCCGTGAACGGCGCGAGCGCCTGACCTCGCACGGTGCCCATGCCCGGCGCCGCTGCGCTGATCTTGAGAACCTGCTGCGCGAAAGCCTGTTCCTGTGCGGTCCCCGTGGTGAGCGGCGCCAGCACCTGTCCGCCTGAGAAGAGCAGCGCGCCGCCCTTCGTCACGTGCTCCGTCAGCGCCGTCAGCTCCGCGGCGGTGAGCGCCTTGCCCGTCGCCCGTCCTCGGCCCGCGATCCAATCCACAACGGAGTAGCCCTTGAGAGTCAGGCTCCCCAGAGCCGAGTGCGAAGCGCTGTCGAAGCCGACCAGCGTGGGCTTCAACGCTTCGCCGTGACGAGCGACATACGTGCCGCTGTTCATGCGATCCACGAGGGCGCGGTACACGGCGCCGAGCTGATAGGTCGACATATCTTCCAAACGACCCAGGCTGCTGTCGAGCCGATCGAAGCCATTCACCACCAGCACCGCCGCCGGCGCGACCGCGGCGCCCTGCGCGCCAACGACAATGGAAGGGAACGATTCGCCGCCCGCGTTGACTGCCGCCACTCGGAAGTACCTCACCTGTCCCACGGCCAGCGTGACGTTGAACGCGGTGCCGATCATCTCCGTGCCGTCGTCAAACGCCAACCCGTCGTCGCTCTGGTAGAGCCGGAACGATGTCGCCGTGCCGCCGCCCAAGTCCTGCGCGTCCACCGCGGCCGCTTGCCAGCCCACTTCGACCTGGCCGCCGCCTTTGTTGCGCGCGAAGAGAGCTGAAGGTGGCTCGGGCGGAAGGACGATCGGCTTCGCGTCCTTGGTGAGGAAGTAGCGAATGATTCCTTGGGCCACCGCGCGCGCGGAGAGATAGCGAAACGCGGGATCCCGCAGTTTGGCCGCGTCGTTGGGCGCGTCGTGGAAAGCCAGCTCGACCAGAATCGACGGCATCTCGTTGTTGTTGGCCGGGTTGAGCTCACCGAAGAACGCGGTGCGCAGGCGTCGATCCGTCCACGCGGGATCCCAGCCAGCGCGAATGTCTTTGATGAGCTCCGCGTGCACCGCCCGTCCCAGCAGATCGCTCCCCGCGACGCCGGAGAACTGGAACGCACCGTCCGGAGGGTTGACGCCGTACGCGTAGGTCTCTGTCCCGCTCGCCGCCGCGTTGGCGGCGTTGGTGTGCCACGCCACGTAGACCGCGTCTTCGCCCACCTCGTGATCCCACGCCGCGAAGCGAGGACGCGCGCTCACGTCTTCATCGCGATCCGTGAGGGTCGCGTCGTCATAGACGGCGAGCGGCGCGCCCATGAACTGCGCGTGGTAGCGCGATGATTCTTCGTAGCGCGGGCGGCCTGAGAGGGGCGACGCGGGATCCGGACGCGGAATCAGACCCGCGCCACCGCCCAGGCGAACCGCGTCGAGTGAGATGTTCCCGCCCACCACTTCTGAATCATTGAAGGCGATCAACGACGCCGCGCCGGCGCGGAAATAAAAACGGCCCAGGAGAACCCAGGTGCTGCCGTGGGCGCGTTGGTTGATACGAAAGTGTGAATCACCGCCCGCGTGCCGCACCACGAAATGCGCGTCGGTGACCCGAGCCGTGAACGCGGAATAGGTGACGTAGACGTTGTAGTAATCGCTGGTGGGGACCTTGAGCGTCCACGTCGCGCTCGCGGTCGCCGCGCCTTGCACGGCGTTCATCAGACGGTTGTCGCCGGACGCGAAAGGATCCGTGCCGTTCACCAAGCGCATCGGCAACGGCGCGAAGCCGGCGGCGGACGAGCTCGCGAAGAGCGCCGCGGAACCCTTCTCCGCGTAGTCCGCGGAGCTGTTGTCCACGATCACCATCTGCGCGTTGGTGTCGCTCTCGCGGACCGTCACGACGTTGGCGCCAGCACCTTGCAACAAAGGAATCAGGTACTGATTGACCGACTCCGCCGAAGCGAGGTCCTCCACCAGTTGCTGCGTGGTGCTGCGCTGGGTGGCCCAGCGGCCCAGCGCTGGGGTGTACGTGAAGCCGTGGCCCTGACTCAGGTAGACCGTTTTTCCTGAAAGGGCTCCGGTGCGAGAACGCAACGTCGGCGTGCTGGAGAGCGCGCGTCCGTTGAAGCGAAGGTCGCGACGAACCAGCGGCGTCGTTTGTTTTCTTTCGAAGCGTTTGGTCGGAACGGGTTGGGTCCATTGCACTGACCCAGGCGGCTCGAGACCGCAGTCGTCCGCCGCACGCGCTTCGATTGCGTGCAGAGAAACACAGAGGATCGAAACCGAGAACGCGAGGCGCATAGGGCGAGCTGACAATAGCTTACACCCACGACCGCCTTCTTCTGTGCACGCGAGTTAACGCCAGAGGCCGCGCGTGCGCGCCTCGAACACCAGCCCTTCATCAAAAGCCGGGCCATCCGGAACCATGCGCGGCGCGTGCTCAACCATCAGACGCGCCAGGGCCAAGTCCTCGCAGTGCCGTCGTCGTTCCGCGTCGTCGAGGCCGCTTCTCTTCAAGAGAGGAAGGAAGGCCGCGACCTCTTCTGGCGCGGCGTGCAACCCCATCCCGCGCGCCCAGCCGGCCAGTAGCAGCCGCATCACGCCTGATTCCGCGAGAGCATCCGCGTCCGCTCGCGCGCGAAACGCAGCGAGTTTTTCTGAGTCGTTGTCCAGCAAGCGGCGCTGACGCACGTACGACGAGGGGCGCGAATGCTCCGCGGCGCCCGTCATTGAAAGCAATCCCCTGTTCTTCGCCCCTGAGCCACGGGCACCGCGCTCAGCCCTCTGGGCGGCCGCGGCCTGCCTCAAACATTCGCGAGCGTCTTCAGCCTTGAGGTCCGGCGCGCGCCGTCGCAGCCACTTCGCGAATTTCTCCGACGGCGCCACGCGCTGCCAGGTTCTCTCTTGATAGAAAATTTGCTCCGCCTCCTTCACCAACTTTCGCGCTTGCGAGGTAGAGAGAATCCTTTCTCTGGTCGCTTCCTGCGCGGCGTAGCGCACATTAACCAGCGGAACGGTGAGCGCGCGGTAACCGTGCTCCGCGTCAGCGTGGAGCAGCGCCACCTCCGCGTCGTCTTCGATGACGCCTTCGCGCAGCCAGCGGTAGACGGTGCCCACTCCGCGCATCCCCTGCTGCCACAGCTCCGCGGCACGCAGCGCGCCCATGCTGGAAGCGCCGAATAAGGTGACGCCCGCGTCGAGCGCGGCGATGAGCTCGTGGTGCCACACCGAAGGCGTTGATTCGAAGACCCCGTCGATGAGCGCGACGGTCCGCGCGCCTTTCGCGAGCACCTTCCAAATGTCGCCTTGTCGAGCAGGCGGAAGAAACACGGCCTTCCGAGCGATTGTCTTCGCTTCGGCGCGCGGCAGCGAGGGGCCTAAGAAAACGTAGAGGCTCACAGGAGTCCTGAGACAGCGAAGCTGGGGACGATCACCTTGACCACGGACACTCCCAAGTCACTCGGCCCGAGCTCCACCGCGCAGGCACGCGCTCCGCGCAGGTGCTTGAGCAGCGGCTTCGAAACGTGACGACACAGCGGACGAGAGCGTCCTTCTGGCAGCCCATGCAACCAGCCAGTCAGAGCTCTCACGTGCGGAGCTGGCATGCGCGAAATGTCTTCGCGCGCGCCATGCACATCGGTGAGCCTGGACTGCACCGCTTCCAACACCGCGCCATCGATCGCGTCTTCCCAGGTCAGGCCGGCGGAGTAACCCGCAGTGAGGGGGACCGGACCGTCCACGTCGAGGACGATCGCCGCGGCGACCGGGACAGCCAACTCACTCGAAACATCGAAGACGTAGACGTTGGGATCTTCCCCCAACACCTCCTTGGAGCTCATCGCGAGTCGGCGCGCGCGCATGACCTTCGGCCCCCAGCCGTTCGCGAGTGTCTTCGCAAGCGAGTGGCGTTCAATCGTCTCGAGCAGCGCGTGCTCGACGGCTCGAGCGCGATCTGGATGCGCGCCCATTCCGTTCGACGTCCAGCGCACTGCCGCGGGTCCCAAAAGAAGCGTGCCAGGCGGAGGACAATGCACCGCGACGGAAGGAATGAGAACGGGGGCGCCGGTGTGAAGGTTCTCGCCTTCGCGCCAAGCACACCGCGCGTCGACGAAGCGGGCGTCGATCAACTCACCCGCCGAACCCAGCTCGTGCAATCCCCAAGCGGCGACTCCCTGCTTCCGCCAGCCGCTCAACGTCCCCCACCACAGCGTTGACGGATCGATCGTCTCCGCGCAGTAGAGCTCGGCGGCTTCCATCACTGCGCTGCGCCGTGCGCTTTCGCGGTCCTTGCCCTTGCCGTTACAGACCTGGAGCACGTGTCCACGCGGGCGCACCGCGCAGGCCACCTCGACGCCACTGCGGTCAAGCCCCGTGACGCGGGCCACTCGACTCACACCTACCCTCGACGCCAGCGTGTCGATTTTGACCTTCATTCGAGGCCGGAGCCTTACCAGAGACTGGCGTTCGACCAAGAGCGATCCCATCCTCTCGAGGATGAGCGTTGCCATTCTGGTGAACCTTCGGTCTAAGCGCGGCTCGGTGCGGTTCGCGCGGGCGCTCCGCGAGCTCTGGCCGAAGGCGCGGCTGGCGACCACACGAACGCTGGAAGAAGCGCGACGCTTCGTCCGCGAGACATTGGCGCGCGAGCCACCGTCGCTCTTACTGGCGGCAGGGGGCGATGGCACGGCCGCCAGCCTGCTCACCGAGCTTCGCGCGGGGAGCCTCACAGTACCGGCCTTCGGCGTGCTGCCGCTCGGGACAGGCAACGCCTGGGCGCGCTCCACGGGATGCCCCTCCTCTCCTCTCGAAGCCGTGCGGCGGCTCACCGCGCTCAACGGGAAGGAGCCGCCGCTGCGCCACTTCAATCTCGTGGAGACGGAAGGCCGGGTGGCGCCTTTCGCGGGCACCGGTTGGGACGCAGAGGTCATTCATGATTATCAAGCGCACCTGGCCTCGCAGCTCCCCATCGCGCGCAAGCTGCAGAAAGGAATGCTCGGATATCTGACCGGGCTGGTGACGCGCACCATTCCGCGCCACCTGTTCCGTCCCAGCGCTCCGCACGTCACGCTCACCAACTTAGGCGAGAGCACGCTGACCGTCGACGCAGCCGGCAGGGTGTTGCCGGTCGCGGGCGGAGGCGAAGGCGCGGTGCTTTACCGCGGCCCGGCGAGCATTGCCGCCGCGGCCACGACCTCCGAGTTCGGCTTCGGTCTGCGCGCGTTTCCTTTCGCGGAGCGAGTGCCGGACCGATTGTCGGTTCGGGCCTATGCCGCGTCCGTGCTCGAAGCAGCGCGACGCGCCCCGGAGCTGTGGCGGGGTGCCCATCCGATTCCGAAGATGCACGACTTCTTCCTCACCCACGGCCGGATGGAATTCGACCGCGAGGTGCCGTTTCAGATCGCCGGCGATTTGGCGGGCATGCGGCGCTCGATCGAGTTCCGGATCGATACGGAAGGCGTAAACGTCATCGACTGGAATCAGCTCCACGCGTGAGAGCGCGGGCGCGCAATGTGCCGAAGAGATCAGCTCAACGTTTGAACGAGCGCACGCGCCTCGACGATGTTGTCTTCGATGGAACAGTAGGTCCATCCGCCATAGCGGCCAATGGAATAGACGCCTTGCGCCGCGAGCTCTTTTCGAAGGGACGCTTGCATTGCCATCGACTGCTGCGTGATGTGCACATACGCGGGATCCATCACCACCGAGTGCTCGGCGACGAGCTGATGATCCGTCGTGACGCCCTGAGTTTTTAGATCACGCAGCACCCGCTCGCGCATTGCGGGGACATCGATCGCCGCGCCCGCGGGGAAGCCGAGCTCGACGTAGAGGCTCAAGCGATCCGTGTCGAAGATGTTGTCGTAGTAGCCCACTCGGTAGAACGAGCACGCGCGGGCCGGGAAGTAGAGCCAGTGCACATCGCGCGCGGCTTTGCGGTCGAAACCCAAGTTGAAGACCAGGACTTGGTTCCAGGTGAAGACGGAAGGATCGTGTTTCACCTGCGCGATTTGCAGCAGCCGGTTGAACGGCATGGAGGAGATGAGCCGCTCGTAACGGAGCTCCCGCCTCGTGGTCTTCGCCACTTTCCCCGCGAGCTCCACGGAGAGGAGCTTTTCGTTCAGCGAGATCTGCTTCGGATCCAGCTCGGACGCGATCGCCTTCACGTACTCAATCGCTCCACCCTCCGGATACGTGAACGTCGCGTTGTAGCTGCTGGTGTCCGTGCCCGCCTTCATGTTCCGAATGATGTCGGTGAGGTCCGCGTGCGGAAAGAAGCGGCCCATCGCGTCCTTGTCCAAGCGCGCCAGGTCCGTCGCGTAGAGCTTCTCGTTGTACGGGATGAGGAACTTCTCCGCGATGCTTCGTCCGAAGCGCGCGTGGAGCATCTCCTTGAAGTTGGTCTCAGGCAGCGGCGTGCTCCCGGTCCGCGCGAAGTAGAGGTCGTAGAGACAGTCGATGAATTCGTCCTGCGGCAGCTGGTGGATGTTTTTTTGAAACGGAAAGTCGATCCACTTGCCGCCGTACGAGATGAACGACCGCTTGTTCACGGTGCGGATATTCTGACCCGCCATGCGCTGCCGCAGAAACGCTTCAATCTCGGGGTGCTTGAAATGAAAGAAGTGGCCCGAGTAGTCCCACACGAACCCGGCTTTCTTCACGGTCTTGCAGTAACCACCCATCTCCGCGTCTCTCTCGAGAACGAGGCAGTCTCCGCGTGCTTTCGAGAAGGCGGCGGCGGCCAAACCGCTCATTCCAGCGCCCACGATCAGTGTTTTGACGGAATCCATACAGTCCCCGTGCTTCGCCGATGTGGAGAAGTTGTGGAAGGAAAACGCGACGACTTTCGGTGTGCGCCCTGCCTATGGCTCTGGAGCCCCGTTAAATCCCAGTAGTTCCTATGATTTTCAGCCGGAAAAATTTAGAAAAAAGGCTGGTTTTCGGGTTTTTAGGGCTCTCCCAGCCTGTGGAGAGCCAGCTGCATCCGGTGGAGTGTCGATGCACCACCCGAACTGGCCGATTGGACACCTGTACGTCGCTTAAATTGTTGAAATCATGCGATTTTCGCTCAGGACTCTGCCTTGCAAGCATTCGAGCACTTTGAGAGGTAGACCATGATTCGAAAAGTCATTTTCCTCATTGGAGCTGTCGTTGCCTTGGCGAGCTGCAGCTCAGGCGTGAATGGCGCGGACTGTTCGGCGACCTCGCCCTGCAGCGGCGGTCAGACCTGTCTCGCCATCGGCATGTGTGCGGACCGGTGTGAGGCGGACGACCAGTGCGGTGGAGGTTCGAAGTGCGCCGCGTCCGGTGGCTGCGTCCCCACGACGTCGTGCGGAGGCAGCTTGGATTGCCAGGCTGGCACCATCTGCAGCGCGACCGGAACCTGCGTGAAACCGTGCGATCAAACGGGCTGCGCGACCGGCGAGACGTGCCTGACCAGCGGCCGCTGCGTCACCACCACGGCGACCACTCCCGCGGCGGACGGCGGCGCCATCGAAGGCGGCACCGCGGGTGCGCCGGCCATCCCGCGCAGCTGCGGCGGCGAGCTCTACGCGGCGAAGCCGCTGCAGGCGAACTTCCTCATCGTGCTGGACCACTCGGGAAGCATGGAAGAGCTGGTGGGCGGCTCGTCCAAATGGTCCGCCGCGGTGAGCGCGGTGAAGGCCATTACCTCCAAGAACGACGCTGCGATTCGCTTCGGCCTGCAGATGTTCTCGCTCGACAACATCCGCTGCGCTCCGGGGGTGACGGACGTGGAGATTGGCGACAAGACCACCGCGAAGATCGCCGCTGCCCTCCCCGCGGTGGCCAACGGCGAGCGGACGCCCATTGGCGCCGCGCTGAACGTCGCGTCGAAGAATCTGGACCTCACCGACACCACGCGCGCCAACAACGTGCTGCTCATCACGGACGGCATGGAGAACTGCAACGGCAAGCCTGTGGATGAAGTGAAGACCCTCTTCGGCAAGGGCGTGAAGACGTACGTGGTCGGCTTCGGCGGTCAGGTCGATGGCAACATGCTCTCGTCGATGGCGACTCAGGGCGGCACCGCGCTGCCCGCGGCGAAGCGCTACTACCAGGCGGATGACCCGGCCTCGCTCAACTCCGCGTTCACGTCCGTCGCGAATGGCGCTCTCGGTTGCGATCTCAAGCTCTCTGTTCCGCCGCCGGATCCGGCGCGGATCTTCGTCTACGTCGACGGTCAGCAGCAGAACCGCGATCCCTCGAAGGTGAACGGCTGGGAGTTCGTCCCCGCTGGGAACCGCATCGCCCTCTTCGGCGGCACCTGCGGTCTGCTCACCACCAATCCGAACGCGAAGGTCACCGTCGTTTACGGTTGCGCGGACAGCACCATCGTCCCGGGTGGCGCCGGCTCGGTGTGCACTGTCGACAACCAGTGCGGCTCCAACAAGTGCACCGCTGGGTTGTGCGAAGGTGTTCCGGCCAAGCCCAATGGCAGCGCGTGCCAGACGAACGCGCAGTGCCAATCCGGCCTCTGCACCAACGGCATCTGCGAAGGTGGCGTCCCCGGCAAGCCCGTCGGAGCGCCCTGCACCGTCAACACCGAGTGCGCGACGGGGCAGTGCATCAACAACTTCTGCGGAAGCCTGATCAACTAACCCACCACGCCCAGAGGGCGTGGGCTCAGGAAGGCCCCGCTGGTGGGGGGTTCGCGCCAGGCCCAAGGCGGGGACCCCACTGCGCTCAAAGCTGAACGGGTTTTACTTTGAATCGGTATTGGTGCTCGGCGCCGTCCACGCTGGACTTTCCGACCGGACACGGTTGGGCGAGTGAGACGCCCGAATTGAACGCAACGACGAGGGTGACGCAGGCGGAGATCGCTTGCCAACGACGGTGCATGGCCACCCTTCCGTGTGTGGCGACGCACTACAGGGGAGCGATCTCTCCAGATATTATTCGCTGCGGTCTGCTTACAACCCGAACACACCTTGGCACGCACCCATGGGGCCGGTCTGGTTGACGGTCGCGTTGGGCGCGGTGGCCCACGCACCACCTGCGATGCACTGGCGCCACTGCTGATCGCCTCGCGATTGAACGCACGCGCGCACCGGCACGGCTTTGCCCAGCGTCACGGAATCGCAGATTGTGTACGAGGGCGTGGCGCAGGCCTGGAACGGGGTCACCCAGGCGCCGTCTTTGCATTGGCGAACCTGTCCATCGCCAACGCTCTGCACGCAGGTGTTGGTCGGAACTTCCCTACCCACGGTGGGCGACGCGCAGCCCTTCAGCGTCACGGGAGCAGCGATGGGAGCGGGAACCGCAGGGCCACCAGGCACCGGCATGCCGTCTTTGTAGAACTGGGTCAGCTTTTCCGCGGCTTCTTTGCTCAGCTCAATGTGGAGGTGATCGTTGTGGGGGTGAGCGCCGCTGTAGGGGCGAAGCTTCTCGCCGTTGCGGTTCGCGCTCCAGTCAGCCTGGTCCCAGATGATGAAGGTGATGCCGATGTATTCGGCGTTCATCGCCAGCCAGTTGCCAATCGGGTTGCCCTTGTCGTTGTCCGCGCTGCCGCGGTCGGTCTGAGTGCCGTCGGTGGGGATCATCAGGTCCAACGCTCGACCGGTGGCGTGCAGGGACAGCCCGGTGCCACCGACAATCTGTCGACAGGCGTAACCGGCGTAGGTCTTCGGACCTTTGAAGTTTCTGAGGAGGAAATCGCCCAGGGCGCGCGTGCCTGGACGCAGTCCACCGCCACAGCGATCCGCGAACACGTAGGGAACGAATTGAGTCTGCGCGATCGCGCTCACTTCGGGCGGCATCTGCCACATCCCGGCGCGGCGAAGCTCCTGCAACGAAGCGCCCAGCGCGCCCTCGCTCTCGCCCAACACGTCGTCGTCGTGCTGCGGCTCCACGCCGGAGAAGAGCTCCAACTTCACGAACTGCGCTTCCCCTTGCGCGCGCACTCGGATACCGGTCGCCACTTCCGCGAGCACCTGGTGCGTCGACGCCATTCGATCTTCTCGCCACTCGAAGCTCACCGGTGTCCACGCGGTCCACGTTCCATCCGCGCGCTGCACTTGCATCTCAAGGCTCGCCGCGGGATCCGAGCTCACCGCGAAGGTGATCGATTGAAACTGCGCGCGGGTGGGGACCTCGACTTCGCTGACGCTGACCTCTTCTCCCAAGTAATGAATCTCGCTCTGTCGAGAGAGGACGGACGCCGCCTCCTCTTCGGAGTTGAAGACGCGTGCCTCGCTGCCTGAGCAGGCGGCGAGAAGCAGGAGTGCAGACAGCAGGGCGAGTCGAGGCATCCGAACAGCTCACGGGGAATAGGCCTCTCTCCATTCAGCAACGCTCGTGCCTGTTTAAGGCTCAAATCAGACATGTTGTTATTTCAATGACTAACAAAATAAAACGTAAGTCGTTGAGACAAACTCGAGAACACGCTGGAACACGGTCGCACCGAAACACCTGTGCCGCGGATCGCGGCCTGACGATGCATTTCTCAGGTGAGGAGACAGATTTATGTCTTTCGATAAATCCACGCGTCGGCGGCGCCCCAATCCATCTCGCACTTCCCCGCGTGAACGCGCTGCAGCGACGGGTGATGAAACGTCCGGCCCACCGTCACCAGGCGCGCGCCGGTGTGGAGCTCCGTGGTCAGCTTCGCGGTGAGTCGCTCCATCAGCGCACGCTCGAAGCAGCTGGAGTGGATGAAGACGACGTCGTTCTCTCGCAGGTTCCAGTCGAGGAGATCTCCCTCGACGAGCTTCACGCTCACGGAGGAGCGCAGCCGCGGGGAGAGCTTTCCGTGGGCCCCTCGCGCGGCACCTAAGAGGCTTGGCAGCAGCTCGACGCCCGCGCACTCTTTGAAGGGAAAGCTCAGCGCCGCCAGCAGGACGGCCTTTCCAATTCCGCAGCCGAGATCAACGAAGCGGTCTTCCGCCGTCGGCGTGGCCAGCGCAACGAGGGCTTCGAAGGAATCAGGGACGACTTCGCCGTAGACGAACGAGCGGTCTTCGGTCTTTCGCTCGTTCCGGTCGTGGTGGGACAGCTTGTACCCGGCGATGTCAGCGTAGACGTCTTGGAACGCCTGCAGGTCGCCCGGGTCCATCACACGCGCATGGGCATGACCACCGCGGTGTAGCTCTTGTCTCCGGGCGGGCGGAGGACGCCGGGGCTGTGGTCGTCTCCCAGCTCGAAGACCACTTCGTCTCCCTCCAACACGGAGAGCACGTCACCCAAGTAGCGCGCGTTGAAGCCAATGGTGACCTCGCCGCCCTTGTAGGCCACGTCGATGTCGTCCTTGGCCTCGCCGAGGTCAGGGTTGTTGGAGGTGATTCGCAGTTGGTTGTCGGTCAG
>JBQTKE010000453.1:0-4568 GCA_052386435.1 Myxococcaceae bacterium | reverse complement strand
GATAATTCCGGAAGGCGTGACCGTCGCGGCGCTGCTCGGATTGCCATTCGCGTCCTGCACCGTGAACGTCGCGCTGGAGAGGGGATAGCTCACGCCGTCCAAGCCGTATCCGACGACGGAGATCTTGGTGCTGCTTCCAGCCTCCACCACCGCGCGGCTCGGCGTCACCTCGAGCAGCACCACATCGCCGGAGGTCAGCGCGGTCTTGCAGCGACCCGCCACGCAGCCCTGGCCACCTGGGCAGTCAGTGAACCCTCTGCACGCCGCCGGCACGCAGGTCTCCGCCACGCAGCCAAACCCTTCACTGCAAGGCATCCCCACGTTGCAGCGGGTCGCGGGCTGGCAGTGTTGCTCGTCGCAGTAGCTGGGCGCGGTGCAGTCGCCGTCAATCAGACACGCGGGAAGCTCTTGGCAGATCTTGTCCGAGCAATCGAAGCCGGGCGGACACGCGTTCGCGGCAAAGCCCTGACAACGGGTGTTCTTCGGGCAGCCGCTGTCTGACGTGCAGACTGTGAAGCTCAGGCACCGGCCGGAGCTGGCGGAGGTGCAGTATTGGCCTGCTGGACAGTCCGTTCGCGTCTTGCACGTGGCGGCTGCGCAGGTTCCCCCGACGCAGATGAGACCGCTTCCACAGGTGGCGTCGTTCACGCAGCGGCGCTCGCAGCTCCCTACGGAGCAGGCGTAGAGCGCCGTGGCCAAGGTGGGATCCAGTGAAGGTGCGCAGTCCGCGGGCGAGGTGCAGGGCGAGATGCACAACCCCTGGGTCAGCTGGCACCGCTTGTTGTTCTCCGCGCAGTCCGCGTCCTTCGTGCAGCGCGATCGGGCGGCGCATCGACCTTGCGTGCACGTCTGGTTCGCCGCGCACGCGCTGTCGTCCAGACAGCTGCACTGACCGGAGAGACAGCTGAAGCCTTGGGCGCAGTCGACATTTTGCTGACACACGGGGCGCGCGACGCAGCTGCCGGCGCTGCATACCTGTTCGACCCCACAGTCAAGATCGCTCTCGCAAACGGGACCACACGCACCGCGTCGGCAGCGGCCATCTGGGCATTCCGCGTCGGAGTCGCAGGGCTTGGAGTTGGTGGCTGGACAACCCACCAACAGAGCGAGCAATAACAATGAAACGGCGCTCGAAACGCCGGGAGCGGCGCGCATAAGATCGCGTGGAACTAAGCACAAGGGAGATCCCGGTGGAAGCGAAGCGCTTTCTGCAGACCGTCGGCTCGGAAGTGAACGCGGACTTCGTGAAGAACCGGAGCATCCTCTCGTTCGAGGAGTACCTGTCGCTCTTCTTGCAGGATCCTCGGCGTCAGGCGCGCAACGCGGCCCAGTACCTGCGCGACATGATGGACTTCTACGGCAGCGAGCAGGTCCCGCATCCCACGGGAAAAATTCGGCGCTTCAGGCTCTTCGACCGCACGGAAGGGGAGCGAGATGGTCGCGTCGCGGGACAGGAAGAAGTTCAGAACGCGATCTACCGGCTGCTCGGAAATTTCACGCGCTCAGGCCGCATCAACAAGCTGATCCTGCTGCACGGTCCCAACGGCTCCGCGAAGAGCACTTTGGTCGAAGCGATCAAGCGCGCGATGGAGGACTACTCGCACGCGCCTCAAGGCGCTCTCTACAAGATCAACTGGGTGTTCCCCACCGAGAAGCTGGTGAAGGGCTCGATCGGCTTCGGAGACAAGGTCGCTAACCCCGGCGACCTCTCCACGTTCGCGCACCTGGACATCGAGAACATCGACGTCCGCCTTTCTTGCGAGATGCGCGATCACCCGCTCTTCCTGATCCCGCGCGAGGAACGGAAGAAGCTGCTCGACGGGATCTTCAAAGAGAAACCTCAGGACGTGAAGGACGAGGAACTCTACGTCCTCAGCGATTACCTGCTGCAGGGTGAGCTCTGCCACAAGTGCAGGCGCATCTACGCCGCGCTGCTCACCGTCAACGGGGGCGATTTCTTGAAGGTGCTGCGCCACGTTCAAGTGGAGCGCTTCTACATCTCACGCCGTTATCAGGTCGGCACGGTCACGGTGGAACCGCAGATGAGCGTGGACGCTGCGTACCATCAGGTCACCGCGGATCGATCGCAGGCAAACCTGCCCGCGGCGCTGCACAACCTTGTTCTCTACGAACCGCACGGCGCCCTGGTCTCCGCGAACCGTGGTTTGATCGAGTACTCCGATCTGCTCAAGCGGCCTTTAGAGGCGTTCAAGTACCTGCTCGGCGCGAGCGAGACGGGTGAGGTTCCGCTGGAGCCGTTCATCCTGCAGCTCGACGAGATCTTGATCGCGTCCTCCAACGAGAAACACCTCGCGGCCTTCAAAGAGCTGCCGGATTTCGCGTCCTTCAAAGGTCGCATCGAGCTGGTTCGCGTGCCGTACCTGCGTCGCTACAAAGTCGAACAGCAGATCTACGACGCGCAGATCACCGCCACCACCGTGGGCAAACACGTCGCGCCGCACACGACGGAGGTCGCCGCGCTGTGGGCGGTGCTGACGAGACTCAAGAAGCCGATCGCGGATCGCTACAAGGGCGAATCGCGCGAGCTCGTGGATCGACTGAGCCCGCTGGAAAAACTCCGACTCTACGAAGAGGGGAACGCTCCAGATCGGCTCAGCCAGCAGCAGGCGAAGGAGCTGAGGAAGCAGCTGCCGGACGTGTATCAAGAGTCCGACGCCTATCCCAACTACGAGGGACGCAGTGGCGGCTCCGCGCGCGAGATCAAGACCGCGCTCTTCAACGCTGCTCAGAACCCGGACTACCGTTGCCTCAACCCGCTCGCCGTGTTCGAAGAGCTGGAAGCGCTCTGCAAGGACAAGAGCGTCTACGAGTTTCTCCAACAAGAAGTCGTGGATGAGTACCACGACCACGAAGAGTTCGTTCGGGTGGCGGAGCGCGAGTACCTGGACAAGGTCGACGCTGAAGTTCGCGACTCGATGGGGTTGATCTCCGAAGACCAGTACCGCGAACTCTTCGAGCGCTACGTGCAGCACGTCTCGCACTGGACCAAGGGCGAGAAGATGCGCAACCGTCTCACCGGAGAGATGGAGCGGCCGGACGAGAGCAGGATGGCGGAGATGGAGGGCATCGTGATGCCGAAAGGCGAAGACTCGGGCGAGTTCCGCCGCGGCGTGATCGCCCAGATCGGCGCGCACAAGCTGGACAATCCAGAAGGGGAGATGGACTACAGCCACATCTTCCCGGATCTCTTCCGCCGGCTCCGTGCGCACTTCTTTGAAGAGAGGAAGCGCGTCCTTAAGCGCAACACCGAAAATATCCTCAAGTACCTGTCGGACGACCGCAGCGGACTGTCTTCGCGCGAGCAGACGCAGGTGGATCAGACACTCAAGACGATGGTGACTCGCTACAGCTATTGCGAGTTCTGCGCTAAGGACGCGATCCTCTTCCTCGTGCGGAAGCGATACGGCTGAGAGTGGACACTCGGGACACTGAGCGATCTAAGTGGTTGCCACACCGACAAGGCATATGGTCAAGGTCTGAGCGCTCCGACTGGGACTCACTTCCAACTGATGACCGCACCCATCCTCGTCGTGGAGGACCACGACGACAGTCGCGAGCTGTTGGTCGATTTCCTCGACTCCCATGGTTACGCCGTTGAGAGCGCGGTGAATGGTCTGGTCGCGTGGGAGCGCCTGATGTCGGACCGTGCCGTGCCGTGCCTGGTGTTGCTGGATCTCACCATGCCCCAGCTGGATGGTTGGCAGCTGCGTTCCCGAATGCGGCGCGATCCTCGGTTGGCTGAGCTCCCCGTGATTGTCCTCTCCGCAGTGGACAACGCTGTCCTTCCCGAAGCCGTGCAGGGCTTTGTGCCGAAGCCGGTGGACTTGGATCTCCTCATCGCAATCGTGCGTCGTTACTGCGGTACACGCTGAGCGACCAGGCGGTTGGGCGCCCTTCGCTCAGGTTGTACCTGGACAACGCTGCGCTGGATGATGCTGTCGCGTTCATCCTTTTCCGGAGCGTTGATGATCCGTTTCACTTGGGCTTCCGCAGTGGTGGCGCTCGCGTCCACCTTGTCGTGCGCCACGACCCCCGCGCCCACAGCGCCGGCGTTGGTTCGACTGCCCGGCCTGGAACGGCTGACCCGCAGGGAATGGGTGCGGCAGCTGCTGCCGCACGCGGTGCGCGTCTACGTCTACGAGGGCGAAGTCGCCAAGCGCAGCGCGAGCGGTGTGGTGGTAGCGACCGAGACCGGTGTTGAAGGCGTGCTCTCGTACGTCGTCACCAATGCGCACGCGGTGGATGCGTCGGGACTTAAGGATCCGGTCTGGAAGATCGTGGTGGAGAACCGCGCGGACCAGAGCGAATTCAGAGCGGAAGTCCTGGCGGTGGGGAAGGTGCCAGAGATGGATCTCGCCCTGTTGCGCGTTCCGGGGGCCGCGCTCGCGCCGGCGGAGTTGGCGAACGATGACGAGCTGGAGCTGGGGGACGACGTGATTGTGATTGGCGCGCCGTATGGCAAGGGTCTCTCTCTGTCTGGCGGAATGGTCTCTCTGGTTGAGTGGGACAGCGAGAGCCGTGCGCCGAAGATGCTGAAAACCGATGCC